>JASJDB010000095.1 GCA_030065315.1 Xenococcaceae cyanobacterium MO_167.B52
AGAGAATCAAGAGCTTCACGGGCAGCGATCAAGTTATTTTCACTTGAATCTGGGTATTTTAGTAATAAACTCACATATTGGCGATAAATAGGCTCGATATTTTCGGTAAAAGTAAACTGAGTTTCTGAATTGATCGCAACTAAATCACTACGTAGGGATTGAATAGTTGCCACAGCTTGTCCATAGGAAGCAATAGCCAGTTGGTCTTTTTCTTGGGCTGCTAATAATCTTCCTAGTTGCCATTGTGCCTGATAGGAAATATCTCTGGCATTAATATTTTGGGCAATAATCCCAGCTTGTTGGGTTACTTCCTGTGCCGATTTTAACTGATTATCTAATTCGTAAAATTTTCCTAAATTAATTAAACTATAAGCCTCTGCTGGCTGGTCTGATAATTGCTGTGCTTCCTTAACTATATTTTGTGAGAGAGTTTTGATTTGAGACTTAGATGAGACAGTGAAATTAGCTTGTGTGAGTTTGATTAGATTTTGAGCATAATTAATTTTTCCATAAATTGCTTCATGGGTCAGGGGTAATTTCGTAATCACAGAGTTAATTTCAGTTAACAGAGACGGAACGGCTGAAAAGTTTTGAGTTTCTCTTAACAAACTAAGGTGATTGAGTTGAGCTTTGATTTTTTGACTAGGATCTGTAGAGATTGTTGCAGCTTCTTGATAGTATTCTCTTGCTTCTTGGTATCTTAGTTGTCCTCTTGCTAAATTCCCCAAACTAAATAAAGCGGAACTGATATCTGGAGTAGATTTTAAACTTTTTCCGATTGCCAAACTAGTTTCTAAAGCTGTTTTGGCTCTTTCGATGTCTCCTACTAGCAATAGGGCATTGCCTAAAGAACGAAATCCCACCGCTTTAGTGATAGAGTCTGGCAAATCTGATATAGAAGTTTCTAACTGCTTTAAAACTTTGACACTGCGACGGTAATAACCAGAAGCTTGCAGAGCTTGGGCTTGATTGAGCTGAGTGCGAATAACTCCAGTTTCCTGACCAATTTCTCGATAGATTGCTGTGGCTTGTTGCCAAGTCTTGGCAGCTAAATCACCATTACCTTGAACTAATTGTAATTTTCCCTTAATATCCAGCGTTTGAGCTAAAATTAGGCTTTTTTGAGTATTTTGGGGAATATTTTTCAGCTTATCTATACTTTGATCTACATATACATTAACTTTTTCCCATTCACCCAACTGTTGATAAGCTAAAGCCAAATTGGTCAATACCATAGCTTGACGCAACTCATCCTTCTGTATTTGATACTCAACTAAAGCCTGTTGCAAAATTTCAATAGCTGCACTGTAGTTTTCTGCTTCATATAAAATACGGCTCTTTTCCACTAATCCAGCTACTAAATTTAAGTTTTGAGCTTGCGACTGACCGTTGCTCATAGTAGCTGTTACAACTCGATTTGGAGATAAAATAAAGCATCCCATCATCGTAAAAACCATTAACAATATCCAACTAACAGCTTTTTTCTGGTGACGCAACCAAGATAATAGGGGGGAATGAGAAAAAGTCATTATGTAGTATCGAATTGTTTTATAAGTGAATTATCCTATAAATTATCCATTTTTTTGATTTTTTTCTCAAATAATTCAACTTATCTCCTTTAGGAATAACAACTCAAATACTTGATAATCATAAATTTTTTGACTATAACCAAAGCGTATTGAATATACTTCTAGTTAACTTGTCTTAATTATCTTCAATAATGCCCATTCCTCCAGCCCAAAAAGCAATTGCTAACTTGATTGATTCCGCCGAAAGGGGAGAAATTGACCCTTGGGATGTACCTGTGATTCAAGTAATAGATCGGTTTTTGACAGAATTAGGCTTAACTGGTACAGCAACTTCCCCAACCCAAGAGGCGGATTTACCCCAATCAGGTCAAGCCTTTTTATGGGCTTCAATGTTAGTATTGCTCAAAGCTGATACTTTAGAAATTCTCCAAGCTGTAGAAGAAGTAGAAGCAGAAAATACAGAAGAAGTACCTTGGGATGAAATTGAAACTCCCCATTCCTTACCTCTGGCTTTAGAAAATCACATTCGTCGTCGCACTACCTTACAGCCTTTAGGGAAGCGTAAAGTAACTTTACCAGAGTTAATTGAGCAACTAGAACATATTGCAGCGGAAATTGAGTCGGCTTCGACTAATAGTCGCCCGAAAAAAAAATCAGCAGCTTCTCGCCGTGCTGCGATGAAAGCGATCGCAAAATTGGCTCATAATGAGAATTTGACGGAATTAGCACTGCAATTAGAACATTTTCTCTATTTGGATTTTCCCCAAATCGCTACTAGCAACGAAGAATTTCTCGATTGGGAACATTTATTAGAATGGTGGCATAATCAAAATGACGCTGATCAAGCACCAAGACAGGATGCTCGAAACGATAAAGCAGCAATTTTTTGGGCTTTACTACTATTGTCTTCCCAATCCAAAGTAGAATTATCTCAACAAGAATTCTATCAAGACCTAAGTTTAAGACCTCTCAAGTTCATGACCGCGGAAGGCGGTCAACCGCAAGCCCTGCCTTTTCAAGGCAGGGAACGGTTGACAGGATTTCCCTAGAGATAGAGCATTGCCATATTGTAAACTGGAATAGTTTTATAAATAAAATCAAAGTATAAGCATTTGGTGGAGGAAAAAGATTCATGAAAGCCATGATTCTGGCTGCTGGAAAGGGAACTCGTGTTCGCCCCATTACATATACAATTCCCAAACCACTAATTCCCATATTACAAAAGCCAGTGATGGAGTTTCTCTTAGAATTATTGAGACAACATGGCTTCGATCAAATTATGGTGAATGTCAGCCATCTGGCACACGAGATAGAAGGTTATTTCCGTGATGGTCAAAGATTTGGAGTTAATATAGGTTATTCTTTTGAAGGCAGAATTGTTGAGGGAAAATTAGTGGGAGAAGCCTTAGGCTCTGCTGGTGGAATCAAAAAAATTCAAGATTTTAATACTTTTTTCGATGATACTTTTGTGGTGATGTGTGGGGATGCTTTGATCGATCTAGATTTGACCAAAGCCTTGGAGTATCATCGTCAGCATGGTGCAATCGCTACAGTAGTGACAAAATCTGTTCCGAAAGAAGATGTTTCTAGTTATGGGGTAGTAGTTACCGATCCTGATGGGCGAATTAAGTCCTTTCAAGAAAAACCTTCCGTAGAAGAAGCTCTAAGCACCGAAATTAATACTGGGATCTATATCTTTGAGCCAGAAATCATTGACTACATTCCCCCTAACCAAAAATATGACATTGGTGGAGAGTTATTTCCGAAACTAGTAGAAATGAAAGCTCCTTTCTATGCCGTGTCTATGGATTTTGAGTGGGTGGATATTGGTAAAGTACCAGACTATTGGCGTGCTATTCGGGGAGTACTGCTAGGAGAGGTAAAAAACGTCAAAATCCCAGGCAAAGAAGTGGCTGCTGGCATTTATACTGGGCTAAATGTGGCAGTCAATTGGGATAAAGTCAACATCAAAGGTCCTGTATATATTGGGGGGATGACCAAAATTGAAGATGGAGCAACTATTATCGGTCCTGCAATGATCGGTCCTAATTGTTGGATTTGTAATGGTGCAACAGTAGATAACAGCGTTATTTTTGAATATTCTCGGATCGGTGCTGGGGCTTGTCTAGTTGATAAACTAGTGTTTGGTCGCTACTGTGTAGATAAAACTGGTGCAGCGATTGATGTACAAGCAGCAGCTCTGGATTGGTTAATTACCGATACTCGCCAAGTACCTCCTTCGGCTGAGGCGGAACATGAAACCGCAATCAAAAAACTACTTCAAAGCGGAAACTAAAATCAACGATGGTGGATGAATTCTGAATGATGAGGAGCATTGTTCCTTATTCTCTAAATAGGAGGATTTCTCTACAGACAAAATATTCCGCTAATACCAATAGAACGATAGAATATGAATTGGTTGACAACCTACTAGGATAAAATCAGTGCTGTCTTCACTTATTACCGACTTCCGTATTATTTTTGAGCGCGATCCAGCAGCCCGTAACTGGCTAGAAGTTCTTACCTGTTATCCAGGCTTACAAGCTTTGTTACTACATCGTTTTGCCCACTGGCTCTATTCCCTGGGGTTGCCAGTTATTCCTCGCTTGATTTCCCATCTAGCTCGCTTTCTGACAGGAATCGAAATTCATCCAGGAGCCCAAATTGGTCAAGGGGTATTTATCGATCATGGTATGGGAGTTGTGATCGGTGAAACTGCTATTGTGGGGGACTATTCTCTGATTTATCAAGGAGTAACCCTTGGTGGAACAGGAAAGGAGACAGGAAAGCGTCATCCTACTTTGGGAGAAAATGTTGTAGTTGGTGCTGGGACAAAAGTTCTAGGTAATATTCAAATCGGTAATAATGTTCGTCTTGGTGCTGGCTCAGTAGTATTGCGAGATGTTCCTTCCGATTGCACCGTAGTGGGAATTCCTGGCAGAATTGTCTATCGTTCTGGAGTCAAAGTAAATCCTTTAGCACATGGTAATTTACCAGATTCAGAAGCCAATGTAATTCGGGCATTAGTGGATCGGATTGAGTCTTTAGAAACAGAAGTTCAAGAGCTTAGAGAATCTCAATCTGATAATAAGGCTCTAGTAGCAACAGTCTTGTCAAATTCAGCAACAGAAGAAAGTTGTAAATTACGAGATAAGGAAATTAGAGAATTTTTAGAAGGCTCCTCTTAAAGATTAAATACAATCGGATCTATCAAATTTAAACATCAGGAATATTAAGAACTAAAGGAGAAATTTCCATCAACCCACCAAATTGATTAAAGTGGGAGTGTATATTTATTTATCTCGTTCAACTAAAACAATGGTTGATGTCATCATAATCATTATCTGTATTGTTGCAGCAGTTAATATCGGCTTTGACAGTATAAAACTGCTGCCTCAAGATATCCTGGAGCAAGTATCGAATTTTGATGCTTTACGCTTCACTATCGCTGGTTTTGCAGCTATCATCGGTTTAGGTGTAGGGGTTGCAGTTCAAACTACTTATCGCCGTTTAGAAAACCAGATACGCCAAACCCCTATAGAAGTCATAGTTACTAGGGCAATTGGGTTAGTAGTGGGTTTGTTAGTTGCTAATCTGATGTTAGCACCCATGTTCTTGTTACCCATTCCCCAAGAATTAACTTTTGTTAAGCCTGCGATCGCAATTATGGGCAGCGTTATGTTTGCTTATTTGGGAATCAGTTTGGCAGATACTCATGGTAGAACTTTTTTACGTCTGATTAATCCTAATAGTGTTGAGAGTATCTTAGTGGCAGAAGGTACACTACAAGCAATCTCTTCCAAGATATTAGATACTAGCTGTATTATTGACGGCAGAATTGAACAGTTACTCAAAACTGGCTTTGTTGAGGGGCAAATTATAGTGCCTCAGTTCGTGTTGCAAGAACTACAGCAATTAGCTGATTCTAGCAATGATCAAAAAAGAATACGGGGTCGCAGAGGATTGGACATTCTCAATCGCATTCAAGAGACTTTTCCTGACAAAATTGTATTTCGCAATACTGACTACGAGGAAATTGAAACAGTAGATGCCAAATTAGTCCATCTCAGTCAAGAAATTAATGGTACTTTACTAACTAATGACTACAATCTCAGTAAAGTGGCTCATTTACAAGGAATTTCGATTCTCAATATCAATGACTTAGCCAAAGCTATTAGACCTTTGTATCTCCCTGGAGATAATCTAGAATTAAAAATTCTCAAGCAAGGAAAAGAGCCAGAACAAGGCATCGGTTATTTAGAAGACGGGACAATGGTAGTGGTTGAAGAAGGAGATCGCCATGTAGGAGGGCAAATTCAAGTAATTGTGACCTCCTCTCTCCAAACCTCAGCAGGAAGAATGATTTTTGCTAAACCCTATCTAGATAATTATCCTAGTGTTGTTTCCTAGGTTAGTGGGTTAGTCCCTCAATGTTAAATGATCAATGTCCTAAAGGATCCCTAAAGGGTACACCTTCGGATAACCGCTCCGCATATTAAATGATCAATGTTAAATGTTAAATGATCAATGTTAAATGTTAAATGATCAATGTTAAATGTTAAATGATCAATGTTAAATGACCCTTGCTCCTTGGCGATCGCTAATAAGCCGTGCTTTACATCGTAATCGTTCTCAACCTCATAGTCGTTATCTACAGTTAGCCACAGTTAATCCTCAAGGATTACCAACGAATCGTACTGTAGTATTTAGGGGCTTTTTAGATAATAGTAACCAGTTACAAATTATCACTGATCTTCGCAGTGAAAAAGTAACTCACATCCAGCATCAGCCTTGGGGTGAAATTTGCTGGTATTTTACCAAAACAAGGGAACAGTTTCGTATTGCTGGGAATCTCACCCTGGTAAGACCAAACTTTGCTGAATTTAGTCTATTACAACAAAGAAAGCAAGTATGGCAAAAACTTTCCGATTCTGCGCGAGCCCAATTTGCTTGGGCTTGTCCGAAAGAATCTAGAATTAGAGAGCAAGAGAAGTTTATCAGCGCTTTACCCAGTGACACTGAGCCTTTAGAAAATTTTTGTTTATTATTACTAAATCCTCAAACAGTAGATCATCTAGAGTTAAAAGGTGAACCACAAAATAGAACTTTATATATTCAAGAGCCAGAGCAATTGTGGTCAATCCAAGAAGTTAATCCTTAACCTAATTTTGTAGTAGATAAACTTCATAAGCTTGAGACATCATATAGATTGATGTAATGACTAGTAAAGTAGTAAAAGATAAGTTTACTATTCTGTTAGGCAATCTTGGTAAAAATCTAGTACTTAACTGCGCTCCAATCAAGCCAAAAATTCCGAGAATAATTCCTTCTAAAAATAAAACGTTGCCTTTAGTAGCGTGTCCCACAGCAGCAGAAATAGAAGTCAGAACAATTACTCCTAGACTAGTTTGAATTGCCGATTTGATTTTTTCATCTAGAAGCAACATTTGTAAAGGCACTAAGATCACACCACCTCCAACACCAAAAAGTCCTGCTAAAACTCCTGCTACCCCTCCCGTCAAAATTCGTGCTGCAAAAGGATTTAGTTTGTGATTTAAGCTAGATTCAACCCTATCATCAGATAGCTTTTCTAATGGTGGTGGATAGCGTTTTTCTAGATCATTTTTCAGTCCATTTTTGTTGATTAAAATTTTACGCAAATTCGCTAAAAAGATATTAATAATCAGAAAAATACTAAAGGCTGCTAATAATAAATATGCAGGAAATAAACCAGCTAACCATACCCCGATCTGAGCTGTAAAAAATGAGGGGAGTCCCAATAAAACAACTTTTTTCAGATTAAGATTACCCATGCGGTAATTCTGAACACTCCCAGAAACTGAAGTCATTACAATCGCCATACTACTGGTTGCTACGGCTTCTACAGGATAATAGCCCAAAGTTTTGATAATTGGAACCAAAACAATTCCCCCGCCAATTCCTAAGACTCCTGATAATAATCCAGCCAATAAACCACAGGCAGCAAAAATTAATCCATCATATATATCCATAAGACCACTAGATTAGTTTATAACT
The DNA here is from genome assembly GCA_030065315.1 of Xenococcaceae cyanobacterium MO_167.B52. Lineage (GTDB taxonomy): Bacteria > Cyanobacteriota > Cyanobacteriia > Cyanobacteriales > Xenococcaceae > JASJCP01. The sequence goes on from JASJDB010000095.1 coordinate 7,566, forward strand.
AAGTATTATGTCCTAGAAGATTAATATCATGATTCGTTGGTTAACTTGTTTATTGTTTGTTTGTTTCCTTTGGCTAGGGGGTGTAGAGCCAAGTGCGATCTGCGAAAGCAGGCGCTGCGCGATCGCAGTTACCCCTAATACCCAAACACCTGAACAACTCAAACAAGGGGAAAAAATAGCTCAAAAAGCAATTAAAGCTACAGAAAAGGGAAATTTTTCCCAAGCAGAGGTCTATTGGACCGAATTAATTGCCAGTTTCCCCGATAATCCAGCCGTCTGGAGTAATCGAGGTAATGTGAGAATTGCCCAAGACAAATTAGAAGATGCGATCGCAGATTTTAATCAATCTATCGAGATTGCCCCCCAATATCCCGATCCCTATCTTAACCGTGGTATAGCTTACGAAAGACAGCAACAATGGGAATTAGCCTTAACCGACTACAATCAAGCACTAGCGATCAATCCTCAAGACTCTGTAGCCTACAATAATCGAGGTAACGCCAAAGCAGGACAAGAAAAATGGCAAGAAGCATTAACTGATTATCAAAAAGCTGTAGAATTAGCCCCTGATTTTTCCCTTGCCCGTGCCAATTTAGCTTTGGTTACTTATCAAGTAGGAGAGCATCAAGAAGCACTACGTCAGATGCGTAATTTAGTGCGTAAATACCCCATGTTTCCCGATATGCGAGCTGCTATCACTGCTGTACTCTGGATTAATGGTAATCAAGGGGAAGCAGAGAGTAATTGGGTTGCTGCTGTAGGATTAGATCCTAGATATCAAAATTTGGACTGGCTGACTGATGTACGTCGTTGGCCCCCTGCAATGATATCTGCTTTAGAAAGGTTTTTAAATCTAACTTAGCTAAAAACTTATCCCTCTTGCTTAAATCTTGCCAAATTTTAACCAGCTACACATCTGTTATAGCTGGTTAAATGTAATTATGTATTAGGTCAAGTTTCTAGGCTGCTTATCTAAGCCCTGATATATTCATAAACAGTTTGATAAGTGGTTCCTGGATGCTTACGTTTCGCTCATTTTTTCCGAAGTTAGAAAAATTAGAGCCGTTCGCGGTTGAATTTCGCGAACAAGTTACCGTTAAGCCAGAAATTCTCCTGCTTGAATCCCCAATGTAAGAAAATATAGAGTCAAAGATCAGAATTAGGAATTTATTGGCGCGAAGGAATTCTTATTGAATTTTACTTCAACAAAAAATTCTCATAAATGCTGGGTTTAGTTCTGTGCATTTCCAAGAGAACTAAACCCCGATTTATTTCTAGGAGGAGAATTGCTGCCCTTAAGGCGGTTTGACCCTCTCAGGACCAAGTTGAGTGTAAATTTCTCGCTCAAAATTGAGTAAAGCCAAAATCTGCAAGCCCCTGTCTTTCAAGCAGGGGAAAATCCCAAATCCCAAATCTAAAATCTAAAATCAAAATGACCTAACTCATCTAAAGCTGTTTGGGCTTTCTCCAGACGAGTTTGTAACGATTTTAACCCCGCCTTAGCAACAGACAGAGACCTCACTACTAACTGTCGTTCACTCCAAACGAGCTCAACCCCATCGAGCTGTGTCTTACGAGGAACGGAAAGTTCATAACCAACAGCAATCTCTTCGGTCTTCCCATTGGCATAAGTGTACTCAACTGAAGTTAATTCTTGCTCGGACTGCCACACTGGCTCTAAATAACCCACGAGGGAATCCCTTTTTAATTGAGTAGCAGGCAGAGGACAGAGATAATAATCTCCGACCGCAGCGAGTTCCGCTCTGGTAGCGCGCCGCGAAGCGGATCTCGAAGAGATCGCTGCCATCTTACAGTCGCCGATGTAAAGAAGTCCATTCTTGAGTAAGGTTTCTCTAACTCGCTTGATAGCAGGGACGTACAAAGGGTCGTCTGCCTTCTCCCCTGATAGGATCTCGGTAGCAACTGGCAGAGCTAGGGGGTCAAGGGTTGCCAACATAATTTTCACTTGGGCTAAGTCCGGTCGTTTATTTTTACTATGCCCCCACTGAAATAAACCTTCTTCACTGACTCCACAGTAACCGCTCGCCGTCGTCGAGTCTAACCGCACCCGCTCGGTTTTTAAGTCATAAACTCGAACCAGATGTCCCCCTAACTCTGCTTCAAAGCGATGCCAAGGTTCATCTTCACTTCATTTAACCCAGGACCGCTTCGAGACGGTCGTCACTTAAATCTAAAGCTCTGACTGACTGTCCAGTACAAATACTCAAGGTTGATAATCGTTTTTCTGCCCAGGGTTGGACATAACTCAATCGATGGTCAGCCCGAGAGAGGATGTGCCCCAGCCAAATATTGGCTACCCATCCCAGGGAAAGACCTTGCCAATTGCCATGAGTCGGGAAATGCTTATCGAGCAGCCTTTGGACTCCCATGCGGTTGAGCTGTGCTAGGAGCAAGGGTAGATCATCAACTCGTTCGTAGGTAACGCTTATCGGTTCAGACATAAAGAATACCTTAACCGAATGACGTTCCTTGGACAATCCCCCCTCCTTTTGGCAATTTTATTCGCGAAATTCAATTGCGAACGGCTCTAATTTTTCTAACTTCGGAAAAAATGACCGAAACGTAAGTACGAGGAATATTAGTAAAATAAGAGTTCAAATATACCATAATAAGTTTGGTATTGATAGTAAAGGGCAAAGTGGGTATGGTTTAAAATTAGCTTTTTTAAACTAGCTGCTATTGATGAGTTGTGACTCATTCTCCTCTACACGGTTTCAGGAATACTTTTTGTCCTCGCTCATATCCTGTATTACGCTTTCTATTTTCAACTCACCAATATCTTTTTGTTTTGTAACCCTGATTTGAACCATCCCGCATCCTCCCTTCAAAAAACGAAAATCTAAAGAAAAGCTTAAGAGATCCCTAAACTACTTGTTACATTACTACACAAAACCATATAGTTGTTTACATATATATCAAAGCCGTCAGCCACCAAAAAATAAAAGGCTGGCATATGACAAATAATCAGTGGCACTTAAATCGAAATGGTTTGAGTGCCATCTTATGTAAGCAACTATTCTAAATCACAATAAGAAACAGAAATCAAAAACAGTCAGTAGATCACAAAACAGGCGATCGCTAACTGAAAACTTTGATTTTTTCTCCTCAAATACAATATATTTATACCAATAAAAAGGTCAAATATAATAAAAATTTATATATAAATTCAAATAAGATTGAATTGAATAGTTTGCTTGTAATCCTTGGGGGAAATCGTTAAATTATCAATGTTATTTATCAAGCAATACTATTGAAAAATTCAACTGAATTAAACGAAGTTTCTGTCCTGACTGATAAGGAGACCCTAGAAGAAGTTGTAGATTGTCTAGTTCAACACATTTCAATTAATACAAAAGGGGCTTTTAATCAAACAGATTTATTTAATATTTTAGTCAGAGCAGCAAGTCAGACAGATACGATAGAAAATACAGCTTCTACTTTAAAGCAAGTCCCTGGAGGGAATAATATTAGATATCATTTAAGTAAAATAAATAGTTTTGAACAGTTAGAAACTGAATTGAATTTAGCTTTAGCTGATCAAATTCCTCGGGGCATTAAAAAGACTTATCTAAAGCTAGCTATTGACTTCAATTTAATCCCTTATTATGGCAATCCATCTGATGAAGAATTGCCTTATATTTATCGTAGTAAAGCTAAAAACGGAACTTGTTCTTTTTATGCTTATGCAACTCTATATGCCATTAAAAAGAATAAGCGCGTAACTTTAGCTATCAGAGGAGTAAGATGGTACGATACTAAGGTAGCTATTATTACTTATCTTCTGGCTAGTCTAATCAATCTAAATTTTAAGGGAAAAATCAAAAAACTTTACTTAGATAGAGAGTTTTTTAGTATTGCGGTTATTCGTTGGTTGAAAGCTTTAGATATTCCTTTTATTATGCCAGCGATTAGAAGAGGTAAAAAGGGAGGTATTAAACAGTTTCTAAAAGGTAAGAAAAGTTACAAAACTACTTATACTATGGGTTCAGAAGAAGACAATTCAGTTACCTTTAATTTATGGATTGTCTGTAAATATCAAAAAGGTAAGCGGGGAAAATATGGAGTTGAATATTTTGCTTATGTTGTTTATAAAGTCTCGACAAGTTTAACGTATATTCATCAAGATTATCGTAAAAGATTTGGTATTGAAACTAGTTATCGTCTTAAAAATCTCTGTCGAATCAGAACAACTACAAAGAAACCTACCCTTAGATTATTATTCGTAGGAATATCATTTCTTTTAGTTAATATTTGGATTAATATTTTATGGCGAAAAATTAGTCGCCCCAGACGGGGAGGACGACTAATTTTTCGTAAAATATTTAATCTTAAACAAATGCTTGAATTTTTGCGTCAAGCCGTAGACCGAATTTATCAAGTAAGAGAAGCCATTTATCTTCCTTCTGATTAATCTCAATAAAATTTCCAGTATTATATAAGTAAATTTAATACGAATACTAGGGAAAATTGAGCAAAAAAGTAGCATAGGATACCTGATTTTGGCGATCGCCCATTTTGTGATCTACTGAAAGTCAAAACTAATCCTCGGAAGTCGATTTAAAGCCTTATTTTTTAGGACTTTATTTATGAGAAAGAAATTAAAATATCATTCAATTCTTGAATCCTCTTTTATGACTTAAAAGGTAAAACTTTTGACTTTTGACTTATAATTTTCTTCGCGCACGTCAAAATGTAATATATTGAGATTATATTTTCTGCCCCTTTAGGCGATCGCGTTCCGAGCCAGCGAAAGCAGATCGTCAATAACGGAATCTATGGCGTATAAATACTCAAGGAATCAGGCAGGAAAATATCCTATAGACTTTGACTAAACAATGCTGTTAACAGGGTTTCGAGGTAGCTGTAACTAAGATAAAATGACCGCGCCATTTCAGATTGTAGATTGTAGATTGTAGATTCGCGGGCTTCCTTCTCCTTCAGGGAGGAGATAATCTTTCAATCAATCAATCACGCAATCATTAATCTTAAATCTGCAATCTTCAATCCTCAAGCTCCTTCCTTCAGGTAGGAGTCAATCTAAAATCTTCAATCATCAATCTACAATTGCCTGACTATTTCTCCAGAATTTACTATTTCTTGTTCATCTATTCCTAATTCTTCGTTGATAATATCTACTATTTCTAGTTCATCAATTATTCCCGCAACTATTCCTAAATGATTGATGTTTTTAATTTCGATTCCTGTTAACATTTTTGGTCAGATAAACAGTCAAACTTCTGTGGAAATTCAATTATAGCGTTTCTCGGACTCATGAGGTACGCTTACCCTTCTGATCTTGTTTGCGATCGCTTACCTTCGGATAAGCGATCGCAAACAGAATTTAGACCAGAGCGTGTGACGCTACATTGGTTAAAAGACAAAGCATTACGAGCTTGGCTACTCTCACATCGCTCTTAGGACAAGCAACTCCAAATGAAGGTATATTTAGGTAAGAAAAACAAGAAGTAATCACATTATAATTAATGCAACCTTACTCTATTGATTTTAGACAAAAAATTATAGAAGTATATAAAGAAGAAAAAATTTCAATTAGGAATCTAGCTCAACGTTTTCGTGTTGCCAAAAGCAATGGAGCAAAAACTACTAAAACAATACCAACAAACAGGAGATATTAAACCAAAACGTCAAGGAGGAAATTCACCACCCAAAGTCCAAGGAGCAGATTTAGTAACCCTAACAGAAATTATTGAAAATAATAATGATGCGACTCTTGAAGAATTATGTGAATTACTCGAACAACATGCTAGGATTAAGGTTAGTCGCGCAACTATGGGAAGAATCAGTCAAAAATTGGATTATACATTCAAAAAAAAACTCACTATGCAGCCGAAAAAGAAAATAAAGAAGTTCAGCAGAAAAGAGTAGATTTTTGGTTGAAGATTCGAGAAATTAGAGTTGAAGATTTGATTTTTATTGATGAATCAGGCGTTAATTTAGCCCTTCTTAGGCTGTATGCTAGAGCTTTAAAAGGAAAAAGAGCCAGAGGGAAAAAACCGCAAAAACGAGGCAAAAATATCTCAATAATTAGTGCCTTATCTCTCCAAAAAGTTTTAGCTTCTATTAATATTTATGGCTCGGTAGATGGAGTTACCTTTGAGGCTTTTATTGTCAAAAAATTAGTGCCTCGACTTTGGAAAAATGCCTGTGTTGTCATGGATAATGCTCGAATTCATCTAGGAGAAATGGTTAAAGAAGCTATTGAACAAGCAGGGGCTAAACTTATTTATTTACCTCCTTATTCTCCTGAATTTTCCCCAATTGAAAATTTTTGGTCGAAGGTCAAAGCTATTTTGAGAAAACTTAAAGCAAGAAACTATAAAGATTTAATTGATGGGATTTTTGATGCTATGTT
>JASJDB010000096.1 GCA_030065315.1 Xenococcaceae cyanobacterium MO_167.B52
ATCTCTGCACTATCTGCCGAACCAGCCCTTGGGTTTAAAACCCCACCGTCTCCACGGTGTCTACAATTTGTTGGGGTTGAATCCCCATCAAATTGCTCCTCCTGCCCCCTGCCTCCTGCCTCCTGCCTTTCAATCTGTCACTGAAGGGATTATAGTTGATGGAGAAAAATTGTCACAACATCGATTAGCAATATTATCTCCAGAAAAAGAGATAATCATATCTGCCGATAGTAAAGCTCACTGCATGATTATTGGGGGTGAGCCTGTAGGCAAACGTTATAAGTGGTGGAATTTTGTTTCTAGTAATTCCGAAAGAATTGAAATAGCTAAACAAAATTGGCAGAAAGGTAATTTTGGAACAGTACCAGGAGAAACTGAATTCATCCCTTTACCAGAAGAAGCTTAAACTTCTATTTCAGAGAAATTGTATTAAATAAAAATATTATGATGGGATATACCTTACCAGTTTTTGCTTGTGCTTCTGCGATCGCAGCATGGCAACATCTACAGGGCAAATCTACACCTAAAGAAGTACCAGTTAATCTAATTAAACCAGCAGAAACTGTGAATATCCCTATTGAACAAGTAGCGAAAATTAGCGAAAACTCCGCACTAGCGATCACTCGCAGCGATCCTGGAGAACATTTAGATATTACTCGTAATACTCCTGTATGGGCAATTGTGGAAACACAAGCCCACAATTCAGCAACCCCCAACATAATTATTCAAGGTGGTGCAGGAGTAGGCATTAAAATTGATCAAGACAATGAGTCTGCTATTTATAGTTATGCCAAAGAATTAATTATCAGTAATCTTGAACCCTTAATTTCGCAAAATGACCAAATTACCATCACAATTATTTTGCCAGAAGGAGCGAAACTGGCTCTTAAAACTTCCAATTCCGCTTTTGGAGTAGTAGATGGTTTGTCTCTACTGGGAACAACTGGCATAGTACAGCCTCTAACTGCTCCCGATCAATTAGCGTCTTTCCAGAGTCAACTGGAAGCCAAAGCTCAAAAATTCGAGACTCTAGTATTCTGTATCGGGGAGAATGGACTAGATTTAGCTCGAACTTGGGGAATTAACCCTGAAATACTGCTTAAAACTGCTAATTGGTTAGGTTCAATGCTGGTAACAGCAGGAATAAATCAGGTAAAGTCTATTCTGTTAGTAGGCTATCATGGTAAATTAATCAAGCTCGCTGGTGGCATCTTCCACACCCATCATCATCTAGCAGATGGCAGACTAGAAATATTAACTGCCTATTGCGCTCAATACAATTTACCTCAAACTGTATTGCAACAAATTTTTACTTCTGAAACCACAGAGTCAGCTTTACAGTTATTACGAAACTTTGATCAAGACAACCAGACTAATTGGGTAGAAATTATTTATTCTGCGATCGCAGAAGCTATTGATATGCGATCGCAAAAGTATGTTTACCAACATAGCGATCAAAATATCAAAGTCGGTTCTCTTCTCTTTGACCGCAACAGAAACATAATCAGAAAAAGTAAATTGGGAGCAGAATTATGGGGCGATTTATGCTAGAGTTATATGAATATTTTTAGGTTCTACTTAAGCGTAGATATAGAAACCCAACCAATGGTAACTTATACACACGGGTTTTAAGACATAAACGCAAATTTTTGTAACTATTTTTCACGAAAAATTATGCGACTTTAACTAACCAAGGATAGATAATTATCACTTGATAATGAAAATACTTATCCTTGGCTATCAAGTTATTTCTGATCTTTCCTATATTTGTCCATCTACAAGAAATTACCCCGTAAATAGTGAGTACCCATACAAAATCAGTTGCCCCTGCAACTCAGACTACCCCTAATCAATCTCAAAAACGTAGTTTCAACCGTCAAACTATTGCCATTATCGATTTTGGTTCTCAGTATTCAGAATTAATTGCCCGACGAATTCGAGAAACTCAAGTATACTCGGAAGTTATTTCCTATCGCACTAGCGCAGAACAGATTAGAAATCTTGACCCCAAAGGAATTATTCTTTCTGGGGGTCCTAATTCCGTATATGATGACAATGCGCCTCAATGTGACCCAGAAATTTGGAATTTGGGGATTCCAATTTTAGGAGTTTGCTATGGAATGCAATTGATGGTCAAACAATTGGGAGGAAGGGTTACTAGAGCTGATAGGGGTGAATATGGGAAAGCTTCCTTATTCATTGATGACCCTACAGATTTACTGACCAATGTAGAAGATGGCTCTACTATGTGGATGAGCCATGGAGACTCTTGCACTGAGCTTCCAGAAGGGTTTGAAATTTTGGCACATACTGATAATACCCCCTGTGCTGCTATTTCCTATCACGAACAAAAACTCTTTGGAGTTCAGTTTCATCCTGAAGTAGTCCACTCTGAAGGAGGAATTCCCTTAATCCGTAACTTTGTTTATCACATTTGTCAATGTGAACCCACTTGGACAACAGAAGCTTTTGTAGAAGAGTCAATTCGCGAAATTCGCGCCAAGGTGGGAGATAAAAAAGTTTTACTGGCTCTTTCTGGTGGTGTAGATTCTTCTACCTTAGCATTTCTCCTACATCGCGCCATCGGTGATAAGCTGACTTGTATGTTTATCGATCAAGGTTTTATGCGTAAAGGCGAACCTGAAAGATTGGTAGATATATTTGATAAACAGTTCAAGATTCCTGTAGAGTATGTCAGTGCTCGTGAGCGGTTTTTAGCTATTATGAAAGACGTTACCGATCCAGAAAAAAAACGTCGTCTGATTGGGCATGAGTTTATCAAGGTTTTTGAAGAGGAGTCTAGCAGACTAGGACCCTTTGATTATTTAGCACAAGGCACACTGTATCCTGATGTTATTGAATCTGCTGATACCAACGTCGATCCCAAAACAGGAGAAAGAGTTGCTGTCAAAATCAAGAGCCATCACAATGTAGGAGGCTTACCGAAGAATCTTCGCTTTAAATTAGTTGAACCCTTAAGAAAGTTATTTAAAGATGAAGTTCGTAAGGTGGGGCTTTCTATTGGTTTACCAGAAGAAATTGTCCATCGTCATCCTTTTCCTGGTCCAGGGTTAGCGATTAGGATAATTGGGGAAGTAACCGCAGAAAGATTAAATATTTTGCGCGATGCAGATTATGTAGTCAGAGATGAAATCGCTAAACAGGGAATGTATCATGATTTCTGGCAAGCCTTTGCCGTACTCTTACCAATTCGTAGTGTGGGAGTTATGGGAGACAAACGCACCTACGCCCACCCTATCGTGTTGCGTCTGATTACCAGTGAAGACGGGATGACTGCGGATTGGGCAAAAGTTCCTTACGACTTACTAGAAACTATTTCTAATCGTATTGTTAATGAAGTAAAAGGGGTTAATCGGGTTGTTTATGACATAACCTCTAAACCACCTGGAACCATCGAATGGGAATAATTTAACTCAGATAGAGATAAAGTGGATATTATCCCTATCATCAGATAGGGTAAAGAAATTTAACAAAGCCTCTTGGTTGACATCAAAAGCAGGGGGCTTTGGGTTTTCATCAGTAATTTTATTCTGTAATATACTAAACATAAATATTTGCGGTTAAATTACCCGAAAGACAAGTTTAATCAACTCATATAAAATCACTAAGTACTTGCTACAAATAAAATATCTGCTTTTTCCTACCTTATTAGGTAACTCTACCAGGAGCAGGAATTTATACTTTAGTTTTGAATAATCCTGGCAATAATCTTGTTAACTAGAGTTTCCGCATAGTTTAGCCTTACTCAAATAGGATGAGGGGCTGGCTTTTGAGGGTACTTCAAAAGTTTAAACACTCCGTCCCTTCGGCATAGCAAAAGGTTTCCTACCAGAAGACAATATAAATTTACAGTAAATTTGTTAAGTAAAAGTCAAAAAAGCTTTAATCAGCCTAATATTAGGCTACCATAGGCAGGTTTATATACATACAAACTTTGGAACTCTTGCAAAATATTTTGTGGGATAGGTAGAGATTGACTTTTTTGTTGATTAAAAATTAAATATTGCTAAGCTCGTAAACTTTTATGTCTCAAATAGTTGAATTATCTTCAGAACAAGAATTAGCTTTAGAACGAAATTTAGTTTGGATCTTTGCTTCTCCCAGAAGTGGAACAACCTGGACATCAGTTCAGTTATTGAGCCATCAAACTAAATTGATGGGTGAACCATTAATTGGTTCTCATCTTGCCGATGCCAGAGAGTTAGGGGATACTTATATACGTCGATATGAAGAACAAGCTGAACGTGAACCTTACTTTTTTTCCGCTAAATACAAACACGTTTGGCAACATTACGTGAGGAAACTGATACTGCATCGCATATATGCTCAGTTTCAAGATATCTCTTCTACAATTATTATTAAAGAGCCAAATGGAAGTATGGCAGCCGATCTGATTTCAGATTGTCTTGCCCAATCAAAAATCTTAATTATTTTCAGAGATGGTCGAGATGTGGTTAATTCTCTAATTACTGCATTATCTAAAGGAGGTTATGCCGAGAAAAATTCTGGCGGTGCTTTTGAACCTCTTGCTGGAGCTAGAAGACGAACTTCAATAATTTTGAATTCCAGAAGATGGGCTAAACTAGTTAAAGTTCTGAGTCATACTTATGAAAACCATGATGAGAAATTACGTTATCTAATCCGCTACGAACAACTATTAGAAAATACTTATCAAGAAGTGCAAAAACTTTATAAGTTCATTGGCATAGATATTAGCGAAGATAAACTAGCATCGATTATTCATAACACCTCAGTTAAAAATATTCCATCGGAACAAAAAGGTATTGGTACAACTATACAATTTGCTAAAGCAGGAGTATGGAAACAAAGATTTGATGATGAGGAAAAGCAAATCATTCAGGGGATAATAGGCGATGGCTTAAAAAAGCTAGGTTATCTTATTTAGTTTTAGCTCTGAAAATTCTTTTTTATCGTACTTTGAACAATCATGTTTTAGAAAACAGCAATTGTTCTACACTGTTTTTTAGGGACTATAGATTTCTCAGAGTAACCAAATCTTGATTATAAAATTCTTGAATTCCCACAAAATCAAACTCTTCTAACTTCATTCCTTCCATATGATGTGTTAGAAAGTTGATCATAGCGGGAATTTGAGCAAATTCTAAGATAGATAAGTGATTTTCTAGTAATTTAGCATGAACTGCATTATTATAATCTTTAATGGTTTTAGCAAAAAAGTATTCAGAAATAAGACGAAATATGGGATGTCTTAGCCAAACAATTCTTTTAGCACTGGGAAATAAGTTATTATATTTACTAGGTAGAAAATGACCGTGAATTACAGTAATTTTGGGATCAAGTTGTGTGGCTGGATCATAAATGCGATCTGGAGGATAATCATCTAATACTTTAGCAATACCATATACATTTAGCAGTACATGACGGAACGCTGTACCAGCAGTTTTTGGGATATGAACAGATATTAATTCTACCATCAGACTTTATTCTTTAAATTGTATTTTTTATTTAAATTTAGTATCAATAAATTCTCCATTAGTAAGTTAATTTAACAAGATAGAAACAAAATATTGTAATAGTTTACACCCTAATAATATCAACACTTAATTTCATATTTTTCTCGATATGCTTCTGCAATCTTTAAAGAAAGATCAGAACCCATTTTTTTAATAGTATATTCAAGATTTTTAATGGTTCCTGGTAGCGTACTAATCTCAAGATAATCTAGTATTTTTTGAATATTGTCTTCTACATCTTCTACTAAATTTTCATATTCAATTACTAAAGGAGATATCTGATAAGTTTTGAGCACTTTATCTATATATTCCTGCTGTTGTCCAATGAAATATAGTTTTTGGTTTACTTCATCTAGTAGTTCATCATCGATCACTATCGATTCTAGTTCATCTTGATAATTGAGCATGATATTTTGATTATCAATATGCCATACTTCCGTTTTTTCAGCTAGTAAAATTGAAATAGCTTGAGCTAGTTTATCTTTTCTGAGCAAATAAATATATTTATCAAAAGATGAGAAGATTTTCTCTAATCCAGTTTCTAATGTTTCAAAATCTTGCAAAAAATGGGATATAAATTTAGTACCAAATACTCCATTAAGACTAATGCGATGAGTAAAAAGAGTTCGCAGGAGTCTGATATGATCAAAGTTACAATACTTGGCTAAGGTAAAGGCAGGTATTCTGAGATGTTCTATGGGATATCCAGCAACTTCTGTAGCAGTTAAAAGGTGACATAAAAATGTTGAACCAGATTGCGGAAGAGTTAAAATACCATAAGATACTGTAGGTTCTCTAAAGTTACAATCTGAAGCTTGCAATAAGTTAGTTTGAGCCATAAAATTGACAAAAAGATCGTCAAATAGCTTGAATACAGGTATCTCTAAATCTGTATCAGCTAGTAGGCGGTTAATTTTGTTAAACATTGTTGATTCATCTGCTACAGATGCAACAACTATTCCTTGACACTGTTTAAGGTTTTCGAGCTTAGATACAAATTTTTCTTGTTTATCTTCTTGCCATGAATAGCAATAATTCGACTCTTGTAACTGGTGCTTGACAGCATAGTTTTTAAAATAATTAATACTTTCAGCTTCCCCGATAAAAAGCAAATTACCTGGAGAAAGTACATTCTTTAAAAATTTACTTTCTTGAAAAACATCATAAACTTGATTTACTTCCATATTTTAATAGTTTAATTTAATAGTTAAAGTGTTTTATTATAGATTAGGAATTACTTCCTATTATTATTCTAGTAAAATACTTTTGATTTTCTCAGTAAAGACTTCAGGGGAACATTCAGAATCTACTTTGGCTAATGCACTATCTCTGAGTCTTTGCCATAATAATTCATCTTGATAAAGTTTGATACATTGAAAGGCAAAATGCTCACTATTATTTCCTACTAATAAGTCTTCTCCATCTTGCCATTGTAGTTGTTTAGCAATTAAAGATGTAGTAACTATTGGTAAGCCATAAGCAGCAGCTTCATGTACTTTATGAGGAATACCCGCAGCATATCTAGTAGGCGCAACAAACAAGCGAGAAGAGTTATAAAAGTCGAGTAAGTTATCAACTCTACCTTTAATTTGAATTGAATTTTTATAATTTTGGGGGATTTTATCTTGAATTTCTGGAACAGAATTATTACCTACAATAACTAAATTTACTTCGTTCCCCAACTGTTGGTTGATAATAGGAAATATCTCTTCTATTAACCAGATAATTGAGTCCGCATTGGGAGATTGCAGATCGTATATTGCTCCCACAAACAGAATATCTTTGCGATCACTAAATTCTTGTTCTGTAGGAACACAAGATAAGGAATGTCCTAAAACTTCTACTTTAGGATAACCATGTTGAATAAATTTTTGTTGTTCTAAAGGTGAGACGGAAATAACTATGTTGCTGTTACTAGCTAATGCTAATTCTTCTTGAATTTTTTGCTGCTTAATTTCTTCACTAACAGGATTATTTTGTAATTCTTGATAAGCAAAGTCTCGTAGACAGTAGAGAGCCTCTGCGTCATAAATTATTTGGACATTATCTAAAAAGTCATGACGTTCTAGAGTTGAATTGAGATAACTCATGTTGTGAGGGCGACTAATAAATATAATGTCGTAGTAATTCGGTCTTGATTTTAAAAAGTCTTCTAGTTTCTGTAATCCTCTATCTTTAACAATTTCTATTTTGTTACTAATATCACTGTAGGTTTCTAGCCATGATTCAGAGTGACTAATATCTGTGGCGTAAAATGTCACTATAAAACCTAACTCATTGATAATATTGAGTATTTTATGACTGCGAGTATAGCCAGAACCTAAATAGGGATGGGGAATACGATCATCAACGAATAAAATAGATTGATAACCCCGTTTCCTGCGACTAGCAATTAAGATATTCCCAACATCAGGATTCTGTTGAGATTTTAGCCAGTCTTTGTGTCTGGTGATAAATATTTGTTGATTTCTTTTTTGTAATTCTATGGCACTATTTTGCTTCTGGGAACTGGCGAATTCATAGTGTAGGATGGCTACTTTAGGATCGTAGATGATTTTCTTTCCTGCTTTATGAAGTCTGACGCAATAGTCGGTTTCTTCATAATAAGCTGGCTGATAAGCCTCGTCGAATTTACCCAATTCGATAAATAAATCCCGAGGAGTTAACAGGAATGCGCCAGAGCAATAGTCAACTTCTCTTTGAAATCTGTAGAGAGATGATTCTGGATCGTCTCCCCTACCGTAGCCTAAACAAGAGCCATCTTTCCAGATAATACTGCCCGCCTCTTGTAGTGTGCCATCGGGAAGAATTATTTTACCTCCGACTGCGCCAATATTTTCATCTGATTCAATAGTTTCTACCGCAGCCTTAATACTATTTCCTAATATTTGAGCATCGTTATTGAGGAATAGTAAATATTTTCCTGTTGCTATCTCACCGGCTTGATTGGATGCTAATAAGAAGTGACGATTTTCGGGATTGCGAACAATTTTTGCCCCATGAATTCTGTCTAGTAGTTCATTTGTGCGATCGCTGGAATTGTTATCAATAATAACTACTTCTAAATCTTTAAAGCTATTGTGTAAGATTGAATCTAGACAACTTAAGGTTAATTCTGCCCTGTTGTATAAAATTAAAACAATACTGACTAGTGGATTTTCTACTTTCGGAAATTCTAATTCTGTCTGGGAGAAGAAGAAATTTTTGAGCTTTAGGTTATTAATGCTATCTAGAGCTTTCTTGGCTTGTTGTAACTCTAGTTCAGGCTCATTAATATTCTTGTCTTCAGTAGGAGTATCTTTTTGAAGAATTCTATCTAATTGAATTTGGGCAGGAGCATAATCAGACTGAATTTGTAGTGCAGTTTGATAAGCCACAATAGCTTCATCTAATTTCTGATGACAGACTAAAGCATTACCTAATTCTACATATAGTTCTACATTTCTCGGTTCTAATTCTAGTGCTTGATGATAATTCTGGATTGTATTAGGACTTTGTCTAATTATTTCTAAGTAATGCACTAAAAGTTTTTGCTTATCCCTAGAAGCTCTTTGATAAAAAGCATCTCCTAGCTTACGATGAATTCCAGGTAAATTGGGATTAATATTTAAAGCTTGTTGATAAGTAATAATGGCATTTTCCCACTGTTCTAGTTTAACTAATGCCTCTGCCAATTTATAGTATAAAATATCTGAGTTAGGGTCTATTACTAATCCTTGCTGATAAATCTTAACCGCTTCTTCCCATCGGTTAAGATTAAATAATGTTTCTCCCCAACTGCGATAAATAGTAGTATTTTGGGGATTGAGTTTATTAGCTTTCTGATAGTAAGAAATTGCTACTTCTAAGTCTCCCGTTTCAAAACTACTAGTAGCTTTTTCTAAGTAATCTTGAAATTGCTTAATCTGAGAAATCGATAAATTGTTAGTAGAAAATAGTTGATTATTCATCGGCATTGTAGTTGGATTTTGGCAATGGGAATAGTCATTCCATTGGCTAATTTTACTTGTAAGGTTAATTGCCCATTAAAGGGTAGAGCCTGGGTTGCTAAAGTTGTACTAAAACCACTGTTATTACTAGCAGCAATCTGGGGATAAGCTTGCGCCACATCATTTCGGGTTTGATTAATGGCACAGGAATTAATCACTTTACTATTACAAACTACTTGTAGAGAAACTGCCTCAGATATATTACCTATTACCCAACCAACAATATTTAGGAAATTAGTTTCCAGAGAGCCTATCTTTGGTTCATCAATAAAGAATCCCAGTAATTTACTTTCGGGAACTGTTGTTAAAGTGACGGAAATTATTTCTATTTCGGGGTTAAGGTTGAGGCTGTAGTCTTCTTTTTCTTTACTTAAATTAGGGTTATAACAAGGATCATTATCAATTATCTTGCCCCAGATTTGCTGCATATAAGCTATTTCTTTTTGAATACGCTCCTTTTTTTCGGGGGTATCTTCTTTCTGGCGAGTTTGGGATTCATAATGATACAGTCGAACATGGGGTAAAAAGACATTCTGATACCCTTTTTCTCTAAGTTTTAAACAAAAATCTACGTCGTTATAAGCTACCGCTAAATCTGTGTTAAAACCTCCTACTCTTTCAAAGACATCTTTGCGACACATCATACAAGCTGCGGTAACAGCAGAATAATTGGTCGTCATAAGTTGAGCAGTAATATTACTGGGGTATAAGTTACGATGGCTATGCCCTGCTATTCCTGTTACCCCTAAAATTACTCCTGCGTGTTGTATACGGTTGTCAGGATAGAGGAGTAAAGCACCCACTGCACCGATAGAATCTCGTTGTGCTTGCTCTACCATAGCCTCTAGCCAATCAAAAGAAATAACTACCGTGTCATCGTTGAGAAATAGCAGATACTTCCCTGAAGCCTCGGCTACAGCTTGATTGTTTAACTGGGAGTAGTTAAAAGGAATGTCGAGTTTAATAGTGCGGAGTTGATTAGGGTGTTTTCCTGACCAACTACTAATAATCTCTAAAGTTTCGGCTTCATCACTTCCGTTATCAACAATTATCACTTCATAGTCAGAATAAGTACTCAAACTAAAAATTGATTCTAAACATTCGTTGAGCATTTTCCCCTGATTGCGAGTGGGAATAATGATACTGACTAGATCTTGTTCTAGTATTTTGTAGCGTATTGTTTTTAGATTGGATGATTTGGAATTATTGATAACTTTGCCAATTTCTCCTCTTCTTGCCAATGCTGCGGTGATAACTTTAGTGTTAGATTCTGGAGCAGTTTTATCGAGACGGTGTGCCAGAATAGAGGGAATATGTAAAATCTTACTGGTTGTTTCAGTAGCGCGCAGTAGCAAATCGTAACTATATCCTGACTGATATCCTTCTGCAAAACCTCCTAGTTTTTCGACTAAGCTGCGACGTAACCACACTATAGAACCAAAATAGTTACAAGATAGCAGTAAATCGGGACACCAATCGGGTTTAAACCAAGGTTGAGTCAGGGAATGTGCCTCTGCTAGTTTATCTTCATCGCCATAGATAATATCTGGTTTATCTTCTTGTTGTAGTTTTAGAATACATCGCCATAGAGCATCGGGATTGATTACAGTTGTTTCCTGTAACAAGGTAATATATTCCCCTTGCGCCTCAGCTAAAGCTTGGTTAGCAAGATTACCTAAATCTGCTGCTACTCCTGTATGTATCTTAATGCGTCGATCGCGTTTAGCATAATCGTTGGCAATTTTGACTAGCTGTTTTTTGGCGGATGCAACTAATAAGGTATTTTTGGCTTCTTTTTGCCACACGATTAACAATTCCCAATAGGGATATACTTGTCTTTGAATAGACGTAATAGTATCTTCGAGGTTTTCCCATTCTGCTAAGGGTAAAATAATACTAATTAGAGGTTTGTAACCTAGTTGAGTAATCCCACGGCAAATTTCTCGTAAGTCGCCCGTTTTCAGATTGTGATATTCATGCCATAGAGCATAATCAGAATCAGCGATATTATATTCAGAAATTGCTGGATAGATCTGACTTCTTTTCTGAGCAATGTTGTCTAGAAAAACAGTGTAATCTTGTTCTGAAGTCTGAAAATCAACAGCATAACTAGCGTAAATAACTGCTTCGTCTATTTTACCTTGCTGCTCTAAAATTTGACTAATTTTAACGTAAATCTCACTCTTGTGATCAACAGCATCCACAATTTCTAAATAGTAATCAACTGCTTTGACTAAATCTAACCGAGCTTTAGCAGTCAAAGCATCAGCTAACTTTTCTTGTATCGAAGGTAAACCTGGTAATAACTGTAACCCATTATGATATACTGCGATCGCATCATCCCATTTTTCCTGTTTTGATAGAGCCTCTCCCAAATATTCGTAAGCCAAAGTAATATCAGGCTCAAGCTCAATTACCTTGCGGAAAAAAGGTACAGCTTCAGTAAAAAGTTCTAATTTGAGTAATGTTACCCCTAGAGTAAGATAAGATTCTATCGCGCGATCATCAAGTTTAATCGCTTGTTGATAGGAACCTATGGCTTCATCCCAGATTTCTAGACTGACTAAGATATCTCCTAACTCTTGGTAAACATCCCAATTGCAATAGCCTAAATCTATCGCATTTTGATAAGATTGTTTTGCTTCATCCCATTGTTGTTGGTCTTTTAAAGCCTTACCTAGAAGATAATGGTATTCTCCATTATCAGGATTTTCTGAGACTAATTTACGTTCTTTTTCTGTATCCATAAGGGGTTAACCTGAGTTCGGGATAGGTTTAAATCCTGATTGTTAGACTCACAAACCAAGTTTGGCTTAACCACACAGAGGTTCATTATTTGGTGTGGTGTGGTTTTTTGTTCAGGTTGAGAGAGAGCTATTTGTTATGTTTAGTTACTAAATTGTAATGGGTACAGTAGAGTTTATCGATATGTCAATCCTAGTTGAATTGACATCGAACTGAAGTAAAACTAGATACTAGACTTGTAACAACTTGAGTTTGGCTTTAAGCTGTTGTACTTCTAGCTGGTTTTTCTTGAGTTCTTCTTGTAGCTCTTGAGCAGTTTGTTTCCAAGCTTTAGCTTGTAACTCATTAGCTTGACTCTGTTGATTATCTAGAGCAATCTTACTCATAATATGCTCAACTCGATGACGAATTTTTTTACCGATATTGGCAGGCTTCAACATATCTTGCATTTCTCTTGCTCCCCTATAACCTACTTGCTTAGCTGCTTCATAGTTATGGAAAACATAGTGCATCAAAGCAGCCGTGTGTTCTACACTAGCATCCGCCCAAATATTCCCCTTTTTGTAGGAGCCACTATCCTTTTCAACTCGAATTAAATCGTAACTTACGAGAAAACTATTACCAGTATTCATAAATTCCACATTAGAAGAATAGCCTGTAGCAATGACTGGCTTACCATAGTACATCGCCTCTGCCATAGTTAAGCCGAAACCTTCTGCACGATGCAAAGATACATAACAGTCGCAGTTATAAAATAAAGCATTAACTACTGCTTTTGGTAAACGGGCATCAATAAACTGAATATTGGGATGACTTTTAGCTGCTTGTGTCACCATTTCAAATTCTTTGGGATAGTGTTTAGAATTTGAAAACTTAATAATCAAAGTCACATCTTGATTAGTGGCTTTAAAAGCACGCTTAAAAGCTTCAATAACTGCCAAAGGATTTTTTCTGGCTACAGTACTATGAAAATCGAACATAAAGAGAAAGATAAATTTATCCTTCTCAAAACAAGTATCTTCACCATTTGCCCCAGGAAATATAGTTTCTTCTCGACTCAGCACAGGTGCAGGGAGATTGATACTGTGCATAATCTTAACTACTGGTACAGGAGAAACCACAGACAACGCCTCCGCACAATAGCCACTAGGAACCCAAATTTCATCATAATATTGAAACAACCATTCCCATTCTTGAGGAAAAGTAGGTAATTCCCAAGCCCAATAGCCTATGTTATATTTTCCTTTGAGATATTCATCCCCGATATTATCCAAAAATTCGGGCATTGCCTCCGCATTAAAGTTTAATAAATTAATGGCGTAGGGATTATCGCTAGTGAATTCACTAGCAAAAGTATTATCTCCATTACCATGACTAGTAGAATCTATATTACAAATAGTATGGGGAATATCTGCTGCTTTAATTGATCTAATTTGGGCTCTGGAACTTTCTCCTAACCCAAATTCTCCCCGAACATATCCAACTACATTAATTCCCAATAAAGGCGCATTCGTATTATTAAGCATTGCTCCACAGTTCCTAAATAATTCCTAAAATAATAACAAATACTAAATACTTTTTAGTTAACACCAAACCATAGTCCCACTTTTTTAGCCAATTATTCAGTGGAAGACTATGGTTAAAATATTTGTCTTGTGTTAGTGATTAAGCATCAAAGAAAACACCCCATTCTGTATTATTAAATTTATCTTTTAATTCATCATAGTTAACCACAAAATCAGAAATAGGAGGATTATTTCTTTT
>JASJDB010000097.1 GCA_030065315.1 Xenococcaceae cyanobacterium MO_167.B52
TGCCTAGCCAGATTAGATTGAAAATTTTGCTCTCTAATGTTAGCAATTTCTTGAAGTTGGCTTTGGGTAATTAGCCTTTCTACTTCTCGTAATGATTGTTCTGCCTGAAAGATATATTCTTGGGATACTGCCCCTTGTTGAGCTAAAGGTGATAATCGCTCTAAACGCTGTTGACGAGAAATTTTTTCGGCTTTTAATTGTCTTAAGCGTTCTTGTCCTAAAATCGATAGAGATTTTAAGTTAGCTTGTTTGGCAAGGTGAGCTTTGACTTCTAATTGTTGCTGATTGAGTAAGTGACGAAAAGTAACAGCTTTTCTTTTGGCGATGAAAATTCCTGAACGCTTTGCTGAAACTTGAGCTTTAGTGATATCTTCTCTAGTCTTAGCTTCTAATATTAGTTGTTTTCGCAACAGTATTTTTTGGTTGAGTTCAGTTTGAGAGGCTTGAATCATTTGTTCAAGTCCGGCAATTTCTTGTTCTGCTAAGTCAGTATCTAATTCAATTAAAGTTTGTCCTGCTCGTACCTCTTCTCCTTCTTTTACTGCAATATATTTAACTTTACCTAATTCAACTGACTCAATTTTGTAAGTTTCGCCTTGGGGGATTAATTTTCCTTGAGCTTTACCTACTTCGTCGATTTCCCCATACCAAGCCCAAGTACCTACTGTCATACAAAAAGCTAAGGCTCCAATAGTAACACGTTGGGGAAAGGTGGCTGGTGGCTCTTCTAAAAGCTGATTTAAAGCAGGAGACCAGTAATCAGTTTCGGATTCGGGGACTGGGATATTACCAGGGGAAATCCCTTTCAAAAAAGGAATTTTTTGACTATGTCCAACAATATCTTTAGAAGGGACATTAGACATAGTAGATGTTGGTGCAAAAGATTTCATAATTATCCAATTTGAGGATGTAATAAGATTTCTTTTGATTACAGAGGGCGAGAACTAATTATTTCTAGACATAGTAATCAAAATCTGAATTTGGAGATTTAAGCTTTTAATAGATTACAAGCTGATTGACAGTAGAAAGTAGCAACTAGGAATGAACAAAATGACCTAGATTTCAGTTCAACTGCTATTATTTGAGTTTTGCTTAGAATTTAGGTAAATGCCAGAACGAATCGAATTTTATTCACGACATTAATTTAAGAACTATTCCTCTAAGTTTTACGGGGGGGGAATAACTTTCATCATAATAAACTGGGACGAATCTTATTTCAAGTCTTCTTTAAGATTCTTTCATAATTGTGACATTGCTACTTATATCATGAAAAGAACTGATATTTTAATTAATAAATAATCAGTTATAAAATGTTTATAATCAAAATTGAAGTAGTTGTCTATTACTTATGAAATCTGGGTTTTGCTAATTTATAGTCTTAATATGCAATATGTAAATAATATGTAAAAACACCAATAAATATACTAATAATGTGTGAAGTAATAAAATCAAGTTCAAGTCTACTTTTGTAGATAAAGGGTTATAATACATATTAAAAATAATATTTTAAAGTATTTACTATAATTTAATCCCAACCTATTAATATGCCAAAGTCAAAAAGCAACAATAAATACTTATATTGTTAATAGTAAATAATACCTTGGTTTAATCAAAAATTAATTTACATTAATGTAGTATTGTACTATCTCTAAAGTAAGATAAGGTTTACTTAATCAAGCTAGATATTAAACTTCAATAAATTATAGAAATACTATTCTCTAACTTCGATTAAATTAGTTGATGATAGATAAAATGTATCAAAATATCAAAGCACAATCAGTTTTTTCAACCCAAGATAAGCTAAATTTGATTATCTCTGCCTTGGAAAAATACTTAGAAATAGACTCAAAAACTCAAAAACTTCTACTTCATTGGAGCAAATATTGTGAAATTATCGAGTTTCAGTTGGGAGATCCCTTAGGAAATATACCTTCTGATATGGCTGCTGACCACCAAAAAACTCTTCATAATAGAGAAACAGACTCTCAACCAGACCAATTTTTTTACATTATTTGTCAAGGGCGAGTACGATTATTAAGCTTTAGTTCAGCAAAACAACTAGAAGTCCCAACAGGTTTACTAAAAGTAGGAGATGTTTTTGGGATCGAACCTCTGTTGAATGAAGCATATTTGCCTTATCAAGCGATCTCAGCAGAATCGGCGGTACAAGTAGCCAGAATTCCTCTAGCTCAGTTGCAGTCTGGGTTAGGAGAATGTCAGGAACTTCAAGAACGGTGGCTATTAGCCAGTCAAAATCGCCAAAGCTTGATTTTTTTTAAAACTTTAACAGCTTTAGGTTCTCTTTCTAGCCATCGACTACAGCAACTCCTGCCTTATCTGGAAAAACGCCAAATCAAAGCAGGCACACCTCTGATAGAGGCAAATTTAGACCACTTTTGGCTGCGTCAAGGTCAAATTCAAAACCAATCTCTAGAAATTGGTGGTTCTTGGGGTTATCCTGATGATATACCTGATAATTGGCTGGCAGAAACTGACTTAATAATATACCACTTGGATAAACAGAATTGGGAATCAGTGTGTGCCATAGCACCTAAATTTGCTCAAATATATCCTAAGTCTGGGGCTTCTGAGCCATCTAAACCGAGAGAATCTTTCAACGTCCAGCATAAAGAAACGACAATTTTAAGTCAAGCCAATTCCGAGATCAGGAATAGTATTAAACCTTTAACGTTGCCTACTCCTGCTACGGAAGAAAAATCCGATGCCTCTTCTATCGAATTTCCTCAACCCAAAAAGCCTCGTTATCAGTTGTGGCGACGTTATCCCCTTATTGAACAGCAAAGTTCTTCCGATTGTGGTGCTGCTTGCTTAGGAATGATTAGTCAATATTGGGGTAAACGTTTTACCCTCAATCATCTCCGTAATCTAGCAGGAATTGGTAGAAGCGGAGTTTCTCTCAAGGGTTTAACTAAAACTGCCGAAAATTTAGGCTATCAGGCTCGACCAGTACGAGCTAGTCTTAGTCGTCTGTTAGAGCAAACAAATCCTTGGATTGCCCACTGGCAGGGAGATCATTACATTGTGGTCTATTGGATTAAAGGAGAACGGATTTTAGTTGCTGATCCCGCTAAAGGAAAACAGATTGTATCTCGTCAAGAATTTTTAGCTGGCTGGACAGGATATGCTTTACTACTTACTCCTACCGAACGTCTCTATCAAATTCCTAACGAAAAACGTTCTTTAGGTCAATTTTTCACTCTTTTATTGCCCTATCGTAAGTTAATTTGCCAAATTATTGCCCTTTCAGTGCTAATTCAAATTTTTGGCATCATTTCTCCGTTGTTTACCCAAATTATTCTCGACCAAATTGTAGTTAACAAAAACCAAAGCACTCTTAATGTTTTTGTCATTGGAGCTTTACTTTTTGGTTTGTGGGGAATGGGGTTATCTGCTACTCGCAGCTATTTACTGAGTTATTTTTCTAACCGCCTCAATCTCACTATGGTTGGTGGTTTTATCAACCATGCGATGAATTTGCCTCTTAAGTTTTTTGAATCCCGTCGCGTCGGAGACATTACCACTAGAGTCGGTGAAAATTCCAAGATTCAGCAATTTTTATTAGGTCAAGTTTTACTATCTTGGCTCGATTTTGCCACTGGGTTTATTTATCTAGGACTAATGCTCTATTACAACTGGCAACTTACTTTGCTAGTTTTGGGGTTAATTCCACCGATTGTAATTTTGACTTTAGTAGCAACTCCTTTATTGCGTAAGTTATCTAGAGAAAGATTTAATGCAGCAGCCGATCAAAATTCTTCTTTGGTAGAAATGATGACAGGAGTAGCTACAGTAAAAGCGGTAGCAGCAGAAAAGGAAATACGCTGGCGTTGGGAAGACTTGTTAACCCACCAGATTAATGTGGGGTTTAAAGGTCAAAAACTGGCAATTAATTTAGGACTCCTGAGTGGATTAATTAACTCCATCGGTGGTACAGCTTTATTGTGGTATGGTGCAACCCTAGTAATTCAAGATCAGTTAACTATTGGTCAGTTTGTGGCATTTAATATGATGAAAGGTCATGTTATTAGTCCTGTGATTGCTTTGGTCGATCTTTGGGATGAACTGCAAGAAGTCTTAATATCTGTAGAAAGACTGAATGATGTTTTTGGCACAAAACCAGAAGAAACTTCTGGGAAGCAAATGCTCAGTTTGCCTACATTACGGGGAAATGTGCGATTTGAAAATGTTACCTTTCGCTACGATAGCGAAGAAGGACGTAATGCACTTCAGAATATTTCTTTTGAGGTAAAAGCTGGTCAAACCCTGGCTATTGTCGGTCGTAGTGGTTCAGGCAAGAGTACGCTGGTTAAGTTATTGCAAGGTTTATACTATCCTACTAGTGGTCAAATCTGGATTGATGGACATGATATTCAGCATGTATCTCCCTCTTCTCTGCGATCGCAATTAGGAGTAGTACCCCAAGACTGCTTCTTATTTTCAGGTACTATCTTAGAAAATATTACTCTCTATCGACCCGAATTTACCCTAGAACAGGCGATCGATGCTGCTAAGATGGCAGAAGCTCATGGGTTTATTCAAGCCATGCCCCTAGGCTATAACACTAAAGTAGGAGAGAGGGGATCAACCCTTTCAGGAGGACAAAGACAGCGTATTGCGATCGCTCGTGCCTTATTAGGAAAACCCAAAATTTTGATTTTAGATGAAGCAACCAGTTCTCTCGACACAGAATCAGAAAAGAGATTTCAAGATAACTTAGGGCGGATCAGTCGTGAATGTACCACTTTTATCATTGCTCACCGTCTTTCCACTGTTCGTAATGCTGACAGGATTATTGTGCTAGATAGAAGTTATATTGCCGAGCAGGGAACTCATGAAGAACTAATTGCCCAACGTAATCTTTATTATCATTTAGCAAAACAACAATTAGATATTTAAAAAGATGCCATTTTGGCTTATATATCTGGAAAACGTGCCATCTTGGCGTGTATTTTTGCCCTAAATCTCCTATGGTTAAAGATACATATAGCATTTCTCTTACTTATGAGGTACACCTTGATTATGTTTGGGGGCAAGGGAAAAACTGTACCTCATGACTCTGAAAATTGCTACAACTTGATTGCTCAAATAACTTGAGTAACTAAATCCGAGGCAGAATCAACAATAATATGTGTTCATCGAGAAGGCAATAATACTAAATCCGCTTACCAAAGTACACTTTTAATTTAAAGCGTAGAATTAGCTCAAACCTTTCTGAATTGTGCATTTTGTACGCGCAGCGCGGGCGACTCAAGCACTGGAATCAAGTTGCAGTGTCGCGCCCTTGACTACCGAAGGTCGTTCTGAATTCTCACAAATTTAAACTGTTGTATCTAAACAGGATTTAGTATAGTTCCACCTTCTACAGCAATGGATCAGTAAAAAATTAGGAGATATAAAAAGTGATAATTATTAACAGAGGCGGTAATATAAGCTCTCAAAGCCGAGCAAATAGATCTGGTAACTCTCAACAAAGTCTTCTAGGCTCCCTCAGAGGAAGTAAAGAAGATGATCAAATCCAAGGAAGTATTGAATCGGACGTGCTTCGTGGTGATGAGGGTAATGATATCTTATTAGGTCTTGATGAAGATGATTTGCTCAAAGGAGATGAAGGAGATGATCAATTATATGGAGGAGTAGGGGATGATGTAATCTTTGGTGGGGATAATGATGACGAACTATATGGAGAAGCAGGAAATGATGTAATTTTTGGAGATGATGGCACTGATCTACTTGTTGGTGGTGATGGAGATGATTTTTTAAATGGAGGTAGAGATAATGACTTCTTATTAGGAGGAAATGGCAAGGATGAACTTTTAGGCGGTTTGGGAAATGATCTACTGTTTGGTGGTGCTGGAGATGATGACTTATTTGGCAATCGAGGTAATGATCAATTATCAGGAGAAGCCGGTAATGATTCCCTTAATGGAGTCCAAGGTGATGACTTATTATTTGGAGGAGATGGGAATGATGAACTTTTAGGCGGTGGCGGATTTGACCAGCTTGATGGCGGTGATGGGGATGATTTGCTTGATGGAGGGACAGAAGATGATACTTTGATTGGTGGTGCTGGCAATGATACTTTGATTGGTAATAATAGTATCGCAGTAATAAATGAGGTCGATTACTTAATAGGTGGTAGTGGCTCAGATACTTTTGTGATAGGAGATGTAGATAATGTCTTTTACTTAGGAGATGGGGCGGAAACAGCAAATTTTGCTATAATTCGAGATTTAGAACTGGGTATAGATGAAATTCAACTCAATGCGAACAATCTAGGAGCTTATGATTTTGCACCAGATGGTGATGGCAATAGTTTTATTTTGTATGATGGTGATTTAATTGCGCTTGTCGTAGGAGTCGATTGGATTAGTCTTGTCACTGAAGCTAATTTTAATTCAGCCACTTAAGGTTGAGATTAGGAAAAGCATTGTTTTAAGTTGAGGAAATTGGTCGGAGACGATAACTATATTTGTTGTGTTGCCTTCTCTAGTAATCCTAATTAAAAAATGGGCTAAATAGCTCAACTAATAATAGTTAGAATTTTACTCAACCCAGATTATTAATTATTAACCTTAATTGCCCATGATTTAAACCAAGAAGTTATCTGCATTTAAATCAGCAAGTTCAAAGTTTTCTAAGGTTAAAGAATCACCACGACCAAAGTCGATTAAAACATCATCTTCTATTTGACTAGCAGCACCATCAAGACCCAGAATTTGATTGACATCACTGAAGATATCCCTAACATCAAGAATATCAACAGTCTCAAAATCAGTAATGACATCTGTACCAGAGTCACGATTAAAGCGGAAAGTATCACTTCCTTTCCCACCAGTAAAACTATCATCACCTCTGCCACTAGCAAGTAAATCATCTCCAGCAAAGCCGTTAACATTGATGCCCTGTCGAGAATTTTGAATCAAAGTATCATTGCCATCACCTAGATTCACATCACCAGCAAGAGTCCCATTATTGATAACTTTAATATCGCCGAAAGCTCCAACTGCATCAATTGCTAAACCATTACCACCTTGGATTTTGCCCTCATTTATAATTGTGCCGTCAAAAATCACTCCTGACTCAATTAGAATTCCTGCATCTTGTTCAGAAGCGATTACACCTCGTCTTTCATTAATAATGTCACCAGTAAAAAAGGCTTGAGTAAGACCAGAACCAAGAAAAAGTCTGATGCCAGCAGGGACATTACTATCTCCTCTTCCTTGAATAGTACCTTCATTAGTAATACTAGTGATAGTCTGTAAGTCATCAATGCCTTCTTTTATCCCATTAACTTGCCCAACTTGAACAGAAATACCACTACCAGAATTATTTAGTCCTGCATCAATCACACCACGACGTTCATTATTGATCGTAATTTTATCCCCTGTGCCATCGACGTAGACAGTCCCATTACGTTGATTACCTGTCCCTATAATCACGCCATCATTATTAAGTATGACATTGTCACCGTCTAGGTTAACGGCACGACTACCAGACGAAATCAAGCCACTATTGTTAATGATTAAATCATGTTCACTATCACCGATGTAAACTCCATTACGGGGCGCAGTGATTTGTCCTCTGCGTTCATTAGTAATAGTGCCATTAAAGCCCACACCATCTTCTACTACTACTCCACCTAAGAAGCCAACATCAACTTCTGTGGTAATTAAACCAAAATTACGAATAGAACCAGATACTTCAGTTTCACCAGAGACATTAAAAAAACGTACCCCACTAGAACCATTACCTGCTAATCGACCACCATCAAATGCTGCTTGACCACGACCGAAAATCAACCCACGGTTGATAATATCAATATCCTCATTAAGTGAATCCTCACTACTAGAACCGACCTGAACAGCAACACCATCACCAAGATTTCCAATGCCTGCGTCTATAATGCCACGACTTCGATTGTTGATCGTAATATTATCTCCTGTGCCATCAACGTAGACAGTCCCATTACGTTGATTACCTGTCCCTAAAATCAAACCATCGTTGTTAAGCTTGACATTATCGCCATCTAAGTTGACCACACGACTATTGGCTGAAATTAAACCAGAATTATTAAGCTTCAAATCATGGGTTCCATTCCCAATATAAACTCCATTTCGTGGTGCAAAAATACGACCATTACGTTCATTTCTAATGGTGCCAACGAAATTAACACCATCTTCTACTACTACTCCTCCTAAAAAACCAACATCAACTTCTGCGGTAATTAAACCAGAGTTACGCAGCGAACCAATTACCGTTGCTTCAGGTTCTCCAGAACCATTTAAAAATGGAGGTAAAAACTAGGGATTATAAAGGTAAGAACTAGATAAGAGTAATAAAAACCAATATTTTGACACTTTTTACTAAATTTTGAGCCTGTTAGCTATGAAATCTGTGAGTATTACAAAAAGTAAATGATTTAGGTTTATTTACCAATACAAAAACGGCTAAATATGCGGTCTAAAACTGACTCGGTTACTTCTTCTCCTGTGACTTCTCCTAAAGCTTGAATTGCTCCTCTAAGGTCGATTGTCCAAAAGTCTAGGGGTAAACTATTATTGATTGTTTCTTGAACTTGTTCCAAAGCCAATTTAGCTCTAGTTAGAGTAGCTGCTTGTCTTTGATTGATGGCAATGTCTAAATTGGTTGCAGTAATATTTCCTGTTTTTACTGAGTGTAAAATAGCAGTTTCTAAGTTTTCTATGCCGTCATTTTTAGCAGCAGCAGTCTTTACAGTAGTGGTTATTGCTGTGGGGTATTTGATATTTACCGTGGGAACAAGATCAATTTTATTAATCACTAAAATCAAGGTACGATGCTTCACTTGAGAGTAAATTAAATTGTCTGCTTCCGTCCAACCTGCTGTAGCATCAATGGTTAATAGTACTAAATCTGCTGATTCTGCTGCTTTTTGCGATCGCTCTACGCCAATTTTTTCTACTGTATCAGAAGTATCCCGAATCCCTGCTGTGTCTAAAACTTGGATGGGTATTCCCCCTACTACTAGAGTCGATTCAATCACATCTCTGGTAGTACCAGGTAAATCTGTGACAATAGCGCGATCGCTCCTACTCCAAGCGTTTAATAAGCTTGATTTTCCCACATTAGGACGACCCACAATAGCAACTTTTAAGCCACTCCTCAGTAATTCTCCCCGATCTGCCGTAGCTAGTATCTGAGTAACTTCTTCTAAAACTGCTTGTAACTGACTGCGGATCGTATTTTCATCTAGGGGTGGTAAGTCATCCTCAAAATCAATTCTGGCTTCCACTTCTGCCAAAATATCTAAGCAAGTATGACGCAACTGTTTAATCGGTTGAGCAAGTTTTCCTTGTAACCCCGCCAAGGCGACTTGAGAAGCTGCTTGAGATTGAGAAGCGACTAATTCTGAGATACTTTCAGCTTGAGTCAGGTCAATCCTACCATTGAGAAAGGCTCTTAAGGTGAATTCTCCTGGTTGGGCAAGTTTTGCCCCTTGTTCGATACATAACTGTAATACCTGCTGTACAGGGATAATTCCCCCATGACAGTGAAACTCTACTACATCTTCGCGAGTATAAGACCTTGGTGCAAGCATCAGCAACATCAAAGCTTCGTCAATCAATTGTTGGGTTTCAGGATGACGAATATAACCGTAAAGAATGCGATGGGATTGCCAAATTTGTTTTCCTGGTGCGTTAAATAGTTTTTTTGCGATCGCAATAGCTTTCTCTCCTGATAATCGCACAATCCCAATACTACCTTGTTGAGCGACTATAGCGGTTGCAATAGCAACTATAGTTTCTCCTTGAACATTTGTCATTAGTCTTTTTTCATTGGTAATTTTTTTGATACCAGCAGTTTAATGAACAATGAATAGTTAGATTTTCTACTAAAATTTTACTATCCAGAGCAATTAAAATTATTCCACCAATAATATAGTTCTTATCTATTTCTTTACTTAAAATCTTAGAAATTTTAGTTGTAACTACTATTATTCTTGCCTGGGTAATTTCACTGATTAAAGAAATTCTCTGAGTTAATTACCGAGTTTTTGTGTAGCATATAATAATTAGGTATTAATTACAGTGAGTGTGCGAATATCCTTAGAATGGGAAAATTGTATCAAGAAGATAATTTGCGGTTGTCGGAAAAGATTACACCGCAAAGGCGTAGATATAGCAATCATTTTAGGGGATGGTTTGTCAAGCGTTATCGTCGCCTTTATGTACGATTGATGCGATTGCAAGAAAACCCTGTTGCTATGTCTAGGGGATTAGCCTTAGGTGTTTTTGCAGGTTGCTTTCCTTTATTTGGATTTCAAACTTTTATCGGAGTTATTTTAGCCATCTTATTTCGAGGGAGTAAAGTAGCTGCTGCTATTGGAACTTGGGTGAGTAACCCCATTACTTATATTCCTCTATATGTATTGAACTTTAAAGTCGGAAAATTTCTTCTGGGAGTCAAGAGTTTATCTAGTCAAGATGTAAATTTAGAATCCCTCTCTTCTCTAATGGAGTCTGGTTATATTTTTGCCACTACTTTGTTAGTAGGATGTTTGGCAGTAGGAATAGTTGCGGGTATTGTCAGTTATTTTTTGAGCTTGCACATTTTTCGACGTTGGAAACGGAAGA
Source organism: Xenococcaceae cyanobacterium MO_167.B52 (assembly GCA_030065315.1). Classification (GTDB taxonomy): domain Bacteria; phylum Cyanobacteriota; class Cyanobacteriia; order Cyanobacteriales; family Xenococcaceae; genus JASJCP01. The sequence continues at coordinate 10,635 of JASJDB010000097.1, forward strand.
AACGGACATTTAGAAATAGGTAATCTTGTTAGTTGCTAAATTAAAAATCCGTATTTGATTGGAGAGTTAATTGTGAATTTTGAATTAATGATTCTGAATTATCATAACAGAATAAATCTTAAATGAATCAGCAAAGATTACCAGGAAAATTTTGGATTATTGCTTTAATTGCTTTTATTAATTCTATTAGTTTTACAATTATTATTCCCTTATTATATCCCTATGCTAAACAATTTGCTTTAACTGATTTTCAAGCTAGTCTTTTAACTACTGCTTATGCCGTATCCCAGTTTTTCGGTACACCAGTATGGGGCAGATTATCAGATAAAATAGGCAGAAAACCGATCTTAATTATTAGTTTGCTTGGCACAGTACTGGCTAATTTACTAGCAAGTGTTAGTGGCACCGCTTTACTATTATATAGTGCTAGAATTTTGGACGGTTTAACAGGGGGAAATAACTCTGTAGCTAGTGCAGTTATCAGCGATATTACTACTCCTGAGCAACGTCCCCAAGCTTTTGGGATCTTTGCTGCCATTTTTCGTTTAGGTTTTGTGGTGGGACCTGCTTTAAGTTATTTTGCTCAACAATTACCTACTTTACCAGGTATTTCTGCTCTAGGAATGAGTTTTGTGGTCAGTGCTATAATCGCTTTCCTAGCTGTTTTAGTAACTATCTTCTTCTTACCTGAAACTCGACCAAATGTAGCACCAAAAAGCTTTAAATTAAGTTGGTCTGATTTTGCATTTGGTAAAATAGCTAAATCGGCAACTAAACCTAAGTTAGGAAAATTATTTCTTCTAACTTTATTAAGTGGTACAACGTTTACGATTTTTACTTTTGCCTTTCAACCTTTCTTTCTTACTATTTTAAATCGGGATACTAAAGAACTTGCGATCGCTTTTTCGGCAGTAGGAATTTTAGGCTTTATTGCCCAAGTTTTTGCGCTAGAAACCCTAAGAGCCAGATTCAAGATAGTTGATATTTTAGCAATGGCACTATTGATCAGAGGAATTACATTTCTTCTAATGCCTACATTCCCAACTATTACAGCTTTTGCAATTATTTTTACTATATTTGCTTTAGTAAATGCCTTTCCTATGCCTTTGATCGAATCTATTTTATCTTTGAATAGTAAGGAACAAGAGCAAGGGGAAGTATTAGGAATCAACGCATCTTATCTTAGTGTGTCTAATGCTTTTGGTCCTTTTATTTCTGGCTTACTTGTCAGTTTGGGTTACAAATTACCTCTGTGGCTAACAGGAATTTTAACGATAGTAACAGCTTGGTTTGCCTGGAGTCTCAAATCGGAATTCAAATGCCATAAAAATCTCAGTAAGTAACCCCTTACTGAATAAAACTAACTAGCAAACTGCTAAGTTAAAATAAAAGTAGGTATTTATTGAGGGGTAATTTTTAAGGAAGTCACTCGCAAGCCCCGTCGTAAAACGGCAGGTCTTGCAGTTGACATTCACTCGAAAAACTGTCCTTCGGATAGAACATATCTAGTCCCAAAGAAACTAACCTATAAGTAGTAAAGCAACCCAATTGCAATTTTTAATTTTAGTTTTATAGTTTGTTAATGATTCAATCAGCTTGTTCCTCGGATATCAATAAGTCTAAAGAGCAATCTTTAAATTCTCGCATTTCTCCTTGGTTAGCAAATTTGCTATATCCTCTAGGGTCTAAGTTCGTCTTACCCTTATTTTTCGACAAAATTCAGGTGACAGGACAAGACAACATACCTGAAGATGGTTCTGTCATTGTCGCACCCACTCATCGTTCCCGTTGGGATGCCCTAGTTGTTCCTTATGCTGTGGGCAAGTTAGTCACTGGTAGAGACTTACGTTTCATGGTTTCCTCCAACGAAGTCAAAGGGCTGCAAGGCTGGTTTATCCGTCGCATGGGAGGATTTCCAGTTGATACACAGCGACCAGGAATGGAAACTTTATGTCACACGGTGGATTTACTTCGGGAAGAAGAGATGATAGTAATTTTTCCTGAAGGGGGGATTTTTCGACAACCCAAAGTTCAAAATCTCAAAAGGGGTGTAGCTCTTATTTCTTTGCAAGTACAGTCGGAACACCCAGCAAATAAGGTTAAAGTTCTACCAGTTAGTGTTAGATATAGTCAAACTTATCCTAGTTGGGGTACAAAAGTATATGTGGATATTGGTTCTCCTCTGAATGTGCAAGACTATGTCACAAAATCTTTAAGACAAGGTTCACAAAAATTAACACAAGAGCTTTTTGCACGATTAAAAGACCTTCACGAAACAAAAAGTTAGCTTCTATAATTTCTTGTTAATCAGGTGCAACTCCCTGCTAATCATTTATGGAGTAGGGTTTTGCTACTGTTCCATATCATTGATGGAATAGATCACAACCAAAGTTACAGTTAAGTCTTAGAAAAAATGTCATTATTTAGCTAAAAAATTGAGACATTCAGATTCTAGGAGTAATAAACTGGTGAGTATATAATATTGCCTTGACTTTTGATTAAGTTACTATTCAAATTAACTCAAGTTAATCTGTCTTTAGCGAAAGTCTTATTATAGCCTTTCTCAAATTAACAAGATACAATCCAATGAATAATCAGAGATGAATAATCAACAAAAATTAGAGTCTTGGCTGTATCTCACTATAATGAGAACCGCTATAGTCTCCAGTTTGTTACAGAATTTAAAACGAGCGCAAAAAATATGAAGCGCGTCTCTAAGCCAAAAATATCTATGCTGAATCCTGAGCTACAAATTCAATGCTCAAACTCTCATTGCCAAGCTTTTAATCCCTTTGAGAGTCGTTTTTGTAAGCGTTGTAAAACTCCTGTAATCAAGCGTTATCTTTGGTCGATTGAACCAATTATTTTCGACGAAGAAGAGAACTGTGACCATAAGGAACAAGAGTTATCAAATAAGCTAATTGGCGATCGCTATTTTCCCCTAACAGATCAGATTTTTCTCGATACTAAACCAGGTTCCCTACCTCAAATTCCAGAAGAGCTACCATCAGAAATTGTCACCTACCTCAAGCTATCTGCTTATTCTCCTCATATACCTCAAGTTTATGGTCAACTAGATGGAACAGATATTTGGCTGTTAAACTATGGTACAGTTCCCATCAAAGCTTCAGGAAACCTAATCCATCCCCAACTAATTCCTAGCATTGAATTTTTCTGGTCTAAAGCAACTCCCCAAAAGCAGCTGAATTTACTGTTACAGATCGCTAAATTGTGGAAACCTTTAAAAAATAAAGGGGTAGGCTCTACATTACTCAACCTTTCACTGCTTAGGGTCAATGGGGCTTTTTTGCAAATACTACAACTAGAACCAGACCAAGGGACAAAACCAACTCTTCAA
>JASJDB010000098.1 GCA_030065315.1 Xenococcaceae cyanobacterium MO_167.B52
AATTGACCGATAGGGAATGACCGAAGGGAATACTTTAGTGCCTTTAGGGCTAAATTCTGCATTCTAAATTCCCACAAATTTAAAGTGTTGTATCTAAACAGGATTTAGTATGGTTTACTTAAGATTTCTAGCTTTATAAAAGGTTTCTAAGCTGTGGCGATCTCCGACATATCGCCAATGCCAAGGTTCATAACTAATCCCCTGGGGGTTGTTCCTCGGAAAGGATAGTTCAAAGCTATATCTGGCTGCATTTTGTTCTAACCAGCGAAAAGCAGCGGTTTTTTCAAAATTAGTATTAAGATTTGTCCCTGGTACTTTGCCATCTCCGATATCAACTGCGTAGCCAGTGTGATGTTCGCTGTAGCCTGGGGGGGCACTCACTTCTGCTCTAGTGCTAGTATCTTGTCTGCGATTTTTTTTTACCTCAAAGAATAGATATTCTTGGGTTGCTTCATCCCTAAATCCTGAAATAGCAGTCAGAATAATACCTTGTTGCCTCGCAGCGGATTGCATTTCGCGAAATTCCTTAGCTGCGGATTTCTTTAACCTGATTGAGCCATCGGCAGTAATAGGAGCTAAATCTGATGCTTTTGCTTGTTGGTAGGGTAAATGCCCTAAAACATTATCTATGGGTTCTGGTTCAGCTACAGTCTCCGTTGGGGGAGACTGGATTATTTCAGTATTAGAAGTAGATTGTATTCCAGAAGCAACTTCTGTTTCTGTCTGAGCTGTTTCTCTGGAAGCTTTGGGGTAAAAAAGAAAAATTAAAAGTCCCACTACAACAACTCCCAGTCCCACAACAGTTGCTAAGATTGGCATAGGAAGAGATGATTTGGTCGGAGTGGGTGCTGTTTTTCTTACGGCTTCTGGAATATCATCAATCATCTGATTATTAGTTAGTTGCTAAACTAAGACCTATTTTAAATTAGGCATTATTGAATTATGGAAGAAAACAGTCAACCTCTCTCCCAGTCTCTTCTTCAGTCATAGCAAGCTATGTAAATACACAGCTTATTTTCTGGCGACTCCATCAGTTACTGCTGCTCGACAAACAGCATTTTTCACTGCCTCAGAAACTCTGGGATCAAAGACAGAAGGGATAATGTGTTCCCTGTCTAAGTCTTGAGGATTGACCAGATCAGCGATCGCTTTAGCAGCTTCTAGATACATATTAATGGTAATGGCAGAGGCTCGACAATCTAAGGCTCCTCGGAATACTCCAGGAAAAGCTAAAACGTTATTAATTTGATTGGGATAATCACTGCGCCCAGTTGCCATAACTGCCACATCATCATAAACCAGTTCTGGTTGAATTTCGGGTATGGGGTTAGCCATAGCAAAAACAATGGCTTGGGATGCCATAGAATAGACCATATCAGGGGTAAGCACTCCTGGCGCGCTGACTCCTAGAAAAACATCAGCATTTTTGAGTGCTGTGCTTAAATTACCTGATTTTGCCACAGCAAATTCTTGTTTTTGAGCATTGAGATCATTCCGCTCGCTGGAAACAATTCCTTGAGAATCACATAATAGAATAGTATTTGCCCCAGCTTTTTTGAGTAGGGTACCGATAGCAATTCCCGCAGCACCAGCCCCGTTGATCACGATTTTGACTGATTCTAAGTCTTTGCCGACTAATTTTAGAGCATTATACAAGGCTGCTAGGACTACAATCGCCGTACCATGTTGATCGTCGTGAAACACAGGAATATCTAATTCATCCCTCAGTCTTTGTTCGATTTCAAAACAGCGAGGCGCAGCAATATCTTCCAAATTAATTCCCCCAAATACAGGAGCAATATATTTCACAGTTTTAATAATCTCTTCTGTATCTTGGGTATCAAGACAGATCGGAAAAGCATCTATTCCCGCAAATTCTTTAAATAATAATGCTTTACCTTCCATGACGGGTAAAGCAGCCTCTCCCCCCAAATTACCTAAACCCAAGACGGCACTGCCATCGGTGACAACTGCCACCATATTACTCTTAATGGTGAGATTATATACTTGTTCTGGGTCTTCTGCGATCGCTTTACAGATTCTACCTACCCCTGGAGTGTAAGCCATAGCTAAATCCGATTGAGATTTCAAGGGTAACTTACTTTCAGTGGTAATTTTACCCCCTTGATGCAAAGCAAAAGTGCGATCGCTATAATGCAAAACTTTGACACTAGGTAGAGTTTGAATTTGCTTAATAATATTTTCTGCTTGTTCGATACTAGCAGCATCAACAGTTAATTCTCGTTGGGTAAATTTGAGATTGTGTTGTAGCAGAGAAATATCCCCCAAACTCCCCCCAACGGAGGCGATAGTACTCATTACAGAAGCCAATGCTCCAGGGCGGTTGGGAATTTCAATCTGAATAATGAGACTAAAACTAGAACTAGGATTTAATTCAACCATATATCTTGCAATGAGTAATTGGGAAATATATATATTACTGAAAAACCTTACTAAAATTCAGTTCAAGGATAATATTAATGAAATTTATCCTATTTGTCGTACATTTCCAAGAGACTTGGTTGGGGTTAGGGAGTAGGGAGTAATTGGTTGTTAGTGGTTCATTGTTCATTGTTCATTGTTCATTGTTGATGGCTGGTGATTAATTGCTTATCCTCCTTGTCCCCCCAGTCTCCCTTATCTCCCCAGTCTCCCTTATCTCCCTCATTCCTCATCCGATTTGGAAGCTACTCCAATGATCGTACCGCTGAAGTCGTAGGTATTCCCTTCTAAACGAATTCCTGTGCCAATTTTGACTTTTTTTGCCCCTTCCAAAATTACACCGTCTTGAGTCACTTCTGCTTCACCATCCAATGCAATGATGAAATCTCGAATGAACTGTACTTCAGGGCGAGGATCTGGTAAGGCTTTTACTGTTCCATCTGGTTGGGGAACAGGAGTGGTTCTAGGTAAAACTTTTGTCGAAATAATTTCTAGTGTTCCTGCTGGTTGATTACGAATTACAATACTTGTAGTTTTATCTTCCTCAAAACTTTTGATCAGTTTTTCGTAGTCACTTATGGCAAAACCTCGGATCAAAACTTGAATTTCAATCGGCTCTGATTTATTTTGAGCAATTCCTGTTACTTGAGTCCCAGGAAAAACTAGAATAGCTGCAATCGCTAAAATGATTATTGCTCCAGCACCCAAGTCTAAAATACTAACCTTACCGAAGAGTCTTCCTTGAGAATCGATAATTTTCATTTTGTCTAATTTTTGTGTTAGTTAATATTCCCTAAGTATTGACGTACTCCCTTCGTTAAGCTCCCTTAGTCGCTATAACGAGGGATTCTTGAAGGACGTTAACCCTTACTGGCTGCGTCAAGCAGACCCTAGACACTCGGCTAAAGCCTTTGTGCTTACTTTTAAAACCAATATTTAGACTTCCATTACAATCAGCATTGACCACCTACTAAAAACCTAAACAAAGTTGCACATAAGTTGGGCAATGTTTAGGATTGGGACTCGGTGATTTCCCTTGTTATTCGATTCGATTGGCTACTGGCAAGAGAGGGGAATGAATCCGTCTGATTAACATCACTGCCAACAAGAACAATATCCTCTAGGGTTTTCATCCAATCGAAAAGTTGTGAACGTCTAATTTTGTTAGATTTGAGATATCGCGCAACACGATTCCAAGTCGTCCAAGGATGTCTAGCTCGATCCTCTGGTCTTACTAGACAATGAGGGGCGCGTTCGCTATATCCCATTGCTCGTCGAGCAATAACCATAGCTGCTGCCGTCCCCGAATTTAAACCATATCTGGGCATAAATTTAATCATGCCAATGACACTGGTCAAAGCTGGATTGACTTTATGCAAGCCAATTCCAAAACGTTGACATCTTGAAATTAATGCTTCTCTAAACATACCTGTAGAGAGGTTAGAGAGCATAAAGTTATAAACCTTTGAAGCTTCAGACATTGATGCTTTCTTTTTGGAGAAATCCAGAGACTCAATGGCAATCGGACATTGATAGTTAAAGGCAATGTCGGTTAGCTTAATTACCAAATCTCGCATCATTACTTGTCGTTGACCAGAAGAAAATCCTTTCCACGCTATAAGTAACTTACCTTTTTTCTTGATATTCCCATTGGGCAAGACATAAGCCCATTCAACACTGTCGCGGTTGAAATCTATTCCAACGCAACCATTATCAAAACTAGTAGTAATTGGCACTGATTCAACATAGGTAGTGAGATGAATATACCACTGATCTGATTTGTGTTCTCTGCGAAATACCTGTACTGTAATTGGTTTTTGTTGTTCCAAGGCATAAAGCAAAGATGATTGGCGACGACGACGACATTGACTAACTTGAAACGGAATATCTAAACTTTTGCCATGTTCTGACCACATAAAACGGGGTAGCTGTAAAATGGCTTTAAAATCATCTCCTGCAACGCGAGAGATTTTAATCATCGTGCCACCGCCAACTGTTGACTTTCCAACACAATAGAATCTACCACCTCGTTTTTTTCTCCAGTCCACTAGCCATTGGGAGTGGCTACTATAATCATTTTCTTTTAAATAATATTGGGCATCAAATAACTTTTTTGAACCAAAACAGATATGTAATCTATCTTTTGATTCTAATTGTTTCAACTCCCGATTTAAAGACTGAATTTTAATAATTTTTGATTTTAATCCTAGTAACTGATTATGTTGCTTCGTATTAGGATTTTTGACCTTAGACAAACTTTTAAATGTAGCAGTTGCTTTCTTAGTTTTCTTGTTAATTTGTTCTTTAATTCGAGCAATATTTAGTTTTTTAGCTGTTTTTAATTGTGAATAAGTTTGTTTGACTTCCGTAGCGATACTATCAGCCCACGCCCATTGAAGGTTAAAACGAGACTGATAAGACTTTTCTATTTCACTCTCACTCATCCCTCGCTGCATATCATTAAGACCAGTACGACGGAGCGATTCGTATTTGTCACCTAAAATATCAAGAATCGGATTGTTTTCGATTTTAGCTTCGATTCCGACCCTTAAACCTTTGCTGCTCATTACAAATTTACTTAACCTATTACTACAATTTTAACATATTTTTTCTCCTAAATTAAATTCAAACAATTCGGAAAAATAATAATTTACAAAATTAAAAAAAACGATGATTTATTATTTGTAAAACTAGATTTTCTAATAATTATTTTCTATTTTTAAAATATTCAAGAGAAATTGAATATTTCAATCAGTACTTCCTGGTCTTTAGCCAATTCATGAGGACGCATACTTAGACAATACTTAGAACTTTGTATAGGTATGTATAATAAATTAACTACTAGAACTCAACAGCAACATCCAAATCTGATGGGGGAAGTTTGGCTTCCTTTTGTGCCTTCATCAACGATTTGTAATCATGCTCATACAGATATATTGTCCCAGGAGGATAACTATTAGCTTTCCTGAGTTTCTGACCGTTTTTAAACGCTATTATTTTTGGGGGTTCTGTTTTAACTTTTTGGGGTTTTTGTTGGGTTTTGGTTGAAGCTTTAGCCATCTTTTAGTCAATGGTACTAATATTGGTTATTGTACTGTTTTTTTATTAAATTTGTTGAATAGATTTGCTCTTTTAGATAGCTTGTATGATACCAAGGTTAAAGCTTTTTCTACTTGAAAAAGTAAACAGTCAGTTAATTAATTAGCTACTAATACTTAGTAACTATTAGCTACAACTCCAAAGGTTCAATCTTTCTTTTTCCAGTAGAACTCTTTTACTTATTGGACTACAATCAACTTATAAATGATATTCTCTTTCACAAATAAACTTTCAACAATCATGGAAAATAAAGACGAATAATTAGGTAGAGAATTATCCTAAACTATTTTCTTCAGCAGTTAGTTTGGTAAGCTCTATACTTTTCTCCCAAAGCTGTTGGGCTAAAGCTCGCTCATAAGATTCTTGAGAAGAGGGGATCATTTTCCAACCACTAAAATATTTCCCTGTTACAGTTTCTAATTTAGGATCTAGAACCATTCTAGCCAAAGCCTGACCTGCATTTTTGATACTATTTACTTTGGGTAATAATCGAAGAACTGGAAGAATAAGTGCGATTCGTTGAAGGTACGAGCCTTTAGAAACTAAAGGGGTAGAGCCTTCCAGGGGATGACGGAGAGAAACCCGTAAGTACTCTGAACGGATGATTGGATGTGGGTTAAAATCCCACCATCTAGGAGAAAGATGACTTCCTATCTGCCCCCACCGAGTAAGCTCGGAATCTTACAGAGTGAAGCGGGGAACAGGACGGAATCAGAGCTAAAGCAGATAAGCACACTGCCGTTAATGGAGAGATGTCATGGGTAAATAGGTTCTCAAAAAGTGTCTCATCCAGATGCCACAATCTGAATCAATAATGTGGACATCGCTACCTAATTCTCGCAGCATTTTTTATTTGATAGCTGCTTCTCTGAGAAGGTAGCAGGCAAAATGAACCGCCCTAAAACATCAGTCAATCTAATTATCTGAACGAAGAAAAACGTAACATCAGGTCTAGGGGATAGTCGAAACCCTAGTAGGATGGACGAGCATCGGAAACCCTGACTACGGATAGGATGAGGCGTAATTGCCAAAAGGAAATCAGAGAATAATTCGACCGAGTAAATGAGGGATTATGACGCACCTAAACAGTAGCGATGATTGGCAACAAATCAACTGGAAACAACTCCAGAAGACGATGTTCCGTTTACAAAGAAGAATATTCAAAGCGATTAGAGAAGGGGACAAGGCAAAAGCTAAAAGGCTTCAAAAGCTACTTCTTTCCTCCTATGCAGCTAGAATGCTAGCAATTCGACAAGTAACTCAATTAAATAAGGGCAAGAAAACGGCAGGGATTGACGGGGTCAAGTCTTTAACATTTTCGGAGCGATTTCAATTGGAATCAACCCTTAGAAAACAGACTAAAGACTGGATTCATCAGGGTTTACGGGCAATACCCATCCCCAAAAAGGATGGCTCCTCAAGAATCCTGAAAGTGCCTACCATAGCGGATAGAGCCTGGCAATGCCTAATTAAATACGCCCTAGAACCAGCTCATGAAGCAACCTTCCACGCCAGGAGTTATGGGTTTAGACCAGGAAGAAGCACCCATGATGCTCAAAAAATCCTCTTTATAAACCTTAACAGCCAAGCCAAAGGGTGGACAAAACGTATCCTTCAATTGGATATCGAAAAATGCTTCGACCGCATCTCTCACCAAGCCATCCTAGAACGGGTCATAGCACCAGCTTTCATTAAGAAGGGATTACACCGATGCCTAAAAGCTGGAACTAACCCAGAATTTCCTGAACAAGGAACACCACAGGGTGGGGTATGTTCCCCTTTATTAGCCAATATAGCGTTAAATGGCATTGAGTCCCTAGGGCAAGGTGTTAGATATGCCGACGACGCGGTTTTCATTTTAAAACCAGGGGAAAATGCCGAGGAATTACTAGTCAAAATTGAGGCATTCTTAACAGCTAGAGGAATGAATGTGAGCCAGAAAAAGACCAAAATAACCGCCTCGACCGATGGATTTGACTTTTTAGGCTGGCATTTTTATGTCCAGAAAAACAACGGCAAGCTTAGAAGTATTCCTAGTTCTGAAAACTTTAAAGCATTCCGAAAAAAAGTCAAATCCATTGTCAACAACTCTAATTATGGTGCCAAAACTAAAGTGTCTAAATTAGCACCTGTGGTTAGAGGATGGCGCAACTACCACAAATACTGCAAGATGAACGGAAGTAGGTTTAGTCTCTGGGGATTAGCCAAAAGAACCCATGATGTATTTCTTAAACAAGAAACTATCAACCGTCAACAAGCAGTAGCAATGGTAAAAATAGCCTTTCCTAACCCAGGATACTCTGAGAACAGATTTGTCTGTGTCAAAGGCAACAAGTCCCCCTTCGACGGTGACTTAATCTACTGGTCAAAGAGAAATAGCGTACTTTACGACGGGGCTACAGCTAGAACACTTAGAAAACAAAACCATTCCTGTGGCAGATGTGGCTTGAAATTGCTCTCTGAAGAGAAAGTAGAACTACATCACGTTGATGGAAACCACAACAACTGGAGAAGTAATAACCTAATTGCCCTCCATCGAAGTTGTCATCAACAGGTACACATGAGCAAAAGCTAAGGCTAAGATTTTCGGAAGCTGGATGAGGCGAAAGTTTCACGTCCAGATTTCAAAGGGAGGTGCGGAGCGTCATAGCTCCCATCGACCCTACCTGGATGATGAAGTAGTTTTACAGCGATCGCTATAATTAAAGCTTTATTATGGATCAAAGGCTTTGAACAGTGTTTTGTTACTAGTTTCCTCGAAGTCGTATGCAGTGTAGCCTTCTGGAAGGTCGTTGCTCAAAGCATTATTCACAAATGAGAGCAACTAATATCTTAACTGCTCTTTATTCTTTAGAAATATAAATAAATTTTTCATCAACAAGATTGTTTTATTTTCAGAAAAATATTATTAATAAAATATTTATGAATTATCTATAGAGTATATAGTTTATCTAAATTATTTTATTTGATAAATAGATACAGATTATATACAATATTACCATTCCACAATGAAAAACTTATTTAAAATATCTTTTCTTGCTTCAATTGTATCTCTTTACTTAAATAATTCAGCTTCAGCCCAATTAATACCAGATCAATCTTTAGGAAATGAAAGCTCTATTGTAAATTCTACTAACAATCTTTTACAAATTGAAGGTGGTGCTACTAGAGGTAATAACTTATTTCATAGTTTCCGAGAATTTAATGTAAATACCAATCAAGAAGTTTTCTTTAACAATAGCATTAATATTGAAAGTATTTTTACCCGCGTTACAGGAGGCAATATTTCAAATATTGATGGTTTAGTTAGTAATGTGGGGCAAGCTGACTTATTTATTCTCAATCCTGCGGGAATTGTTTTCGGTGAGAATGCTCAAATAAATATCGGTGGCTCTTTATTTGTTACCACTGCGGAAAGTATTTTATTCGGTAATAATTTTGAATTTAGTGCAATAAATCCTAATACTCCCCCTCTCTTAACGGTTAATATGCCTATAGGGTTACAGTTGGGTGAAAATGCTGGAGATATTATCAATAAAGCTAATTTTGTTAAAGAAGAACGCTTTGGAGAAGAACAACTACCTTTAATTTTTCCTATTGCCAACAGAAATATTCCTCGTGAACAAAAGATAGTTAATACTTTAGTAGGTTTAGAAGTAAATCGAGGTGATAATATCACTTTTGTTGGAGGAAATATTATTTTAGATGGTGGTGGTTTAAGCGCGTTAGGAGGTAAAATTGAATTAGGGGGATTGGCAACAAAGGGAATAATTAGAATTGACTCTAATGGCAATTTGGTATTTCCTGAAAATCTAGCTTTAAGCGATATCAAATTAATTAATGATTCATCAATCGATGTTCAAGGAAGTGGTAACGGGGATATTATAATTACTGGTCAAAATATCGAAGTAAGAGATGGGAGTACTTTATTGGCTGGAATTAGAGCTTTTGAAGGGTCAGCAGCTGCTAAAGCAGGAGATATTATAATTAATGGAATTGATAGGGTTGCGTTTGATGGAGTCCGTGGAGCAAATAGCAAAAGAGACGGAGAAAACTTTCATTCTAGTGCATCTAATACAGTAGGATTAACCTTAGAGAAACAATTCGGAATAGAAAATAATAGCCAGTTTGAACTTGTTATAAATGGTCGAGGTCAAGGCGGTAATATTGAAATCAATACCAAACAATTAGATATTACTAATGGAGCCAGAATAATTAGTCTTACTTTTGGCGAGGGTAACTCTGGAGATATACTTATTAATGCAACAGAAGAAATTAATTTAAAAACTGACGAAGATTTTTTTAAACAAAATAATCGAACTCAAGTTCGTACCGTTATAAATAATACTATTTTTGCTACTAAAGATGTAAATTCTGGAAAAATAAAAATCAATACACCATCGTTAAATCTGCTAAATCGCTCTAATATTACATCCCGAATTTTTAGAGGAGAAGGGGGAGGAAATGCAGGTAATATTGAAATTAATACCCAGTACTTAAATTTAGTTGACGATGCAAGAATTATTCAGTTAATCAATAATAGGAATTTGAAAGAGGGAGATACAGCTAATTTAGGAGATATAATTATTAATGCAGAAGAACAAGTTTCTGTAACAGGAATAAATAATAGAAATCGAGATAGTCGTATAGTTAATGTTTTTAACAAAGGACAAGCTAATGTCTTTAAAGGCACGGGAAATACAGGAGATATTATATTTAATACTCAAAATTTTAGATTAGCTAATGGCTCTAAAGTAAGCAATAGAATTACGGGGAGAGGAAGTACAGGAAATATAATTATTAATGCTGGTAAAAAAGTAATTTTAGATAGTAAAAAAGCTTCTCAAAGTGCAATTTTTAATACTATAAATGCTGGGGGTAATGGTCAAGCAGGAAATATAGTTATTAACACAGAAGAACTATTATTAACTAATGGTTCATTAATCAGTCAAAATCTTGCTCCTCAAGGAAAGGGAAGTTTGGGCAAGATAGAAATTAATGCTAATAACATTCTGATAGATGGAAAAATTTCTGTCTCTGAACTTGGTTTTTTTTCTGAAAGTTCTATATACAATACAGTAAATACCAATGCTACTGGAAATGGGAACATTATAAAAATAGATACAGAAAATTTATCATTAACTAATGAAGGGCAGTTATTTACTTCTACTTTGGGAAATGGAAACGCAGGAAATGTAAAAATTCAAGCACAAAAGATTAATATCATAGGAGGAAATATTGAAAGTAATGCAACTATTTTTAAAGATAGCAATGGAAATATTTTTAAAGCAAACGGAAATGGTGGAACTATAGATATCGAGACAAATAACTTAAACCTGAGCAATAAAGGAACTATATCTGTCAGTAGTGATGCCAATGGCGATATTGGTCAAATATCAATAAAAACCAATTCTTTAGAACTTAGTAATGAAAGTGAAATTCTAGCAGAGACTGATTTTAACAATTCTCAATCTGAAGTCTCTGGAGATAACTTTGATATTGATATAGATGTTAAAAATAATTTAATTTTAAAAGATAATAGTTTAATTTCTGCTAAAGCTACACAACAAGCTGATGGTGGTAATGCTCAAATAAATGCTGATTTTATTGTAGCTTTTCCGCAAAATAATGATATTATTGCTACCGCAGAACAAGGGGATGGTGGCAAACTTAATATAACTACTAATACTATTTTTGGTTTAGAATCTCGTAATAAAGAAACACCTTTAAATGATATCACTGCTTCATCTGAATTTGGGTTAGATGGAGATGTAGAAATACGAGTTTTGGATACTGACCCTGCACAAAGTTTGACGGAATTACCTGAAAACATTGTAGATGCTTCTAGACTAATTACTAAAAGCTGTCTGGCTGGTGATGAAGAAAATAAATTTGTGGCAACAGGAAGAGGTGGTTTACCTGCTAATCCTAATGAGTCTCTAAGAGATAGTACTGTATTATCTGCTGAATGGGTTAGTTTAGAACCAAATCAAAATAATCCATTAAATGTTGAGACAAGTAGCGAAAGAAAAGCTAGAAATTACCATTTTGTTAATAGGATAGAAGCTAATGATACAAAACCATTAGAGACTTCTACTGATAAAATTGTGGAAGCACAAGGTTGGATTATTGGGGACAATGGCAATGTTATTTTAACTGCTGCATCTAATCCAAAAGCTACAATAAAACAACCCTGGTTCCTTCCTCATGATTGCTCCCAATAAAAAGGATGCAGCTAATATCGCAATTCCCTAATTTCCTCTTGATGGGGATCAAGTCTTCCTGGATTTTTTTCATCTAGTTCTATTTTCTAAAGTTCATAGTCAAAAAAAAGCCATTAGTCCGTAAAATAGTATTGACACTTTAAGTTATATGAGACTTCCCCTATGGCAAAGTAGCAAGTTGGTACAATAAAACTAGAGGTTAGGAGTCTTTGGGGATTTGGCGAAAATTCGGGGGGATTTTTATGAATTTAGATGAATATATCACAAAATTTGAGAGAGGGGATTTTAGTTTTCAGAAGCTTCAACAAATTGCTAAGAATCAGTCAATAAGTAGAATTGTTCGACTTTATGGTTCTTATGGAGAAGCGAAGAAAATTGGATTTTATGATCATGATTCTTTAAGATGGATACTGTCTTTTCTAGAAAAAGAACTTAAGTTAGCTGGATTTGAGCGAGCTGCATCCTTACTGAAAATTGATGTCAATGATTCTTTTGCCAGTTTTTGGAATCAATTTGAAGAGCAAAATGGAGTTGTATTGCCGACAAAAGCCACTAAGTAGAGGCAAATATATCGGCAAATTTGAGAACGTAATTATCCGTGATTTTCAATATCGCTCTCTAATTCAATAAAGGGAATTAGCCAGACAATATCATAGGGCTGCAAGACTAAAGTTAATTTTTGTTCCGCGACTCTCCAGCCTCTTTTGCCAACCAAATCGTACCAATAGGTGTCGTCTGGAGTAGCACAAGTAATTGCATTAGGATTTTCTAGCTGAAGTTGGGCAAGAGGAACTTCGAGTTGACAAACTTTGTTAGTAACATTGGTGAGGGTCAAAATATGTTCCTCACAGTTCGGAGCAATACGTAAAGCAACAAAACATTCTGGGGAGAGTAGCAAAATTTGCTGTTCCCCATTAGGATGAAAAGCCTTTTGTCGAACTCTAATCTCTAAGATTCGGCTGAGATAACCAGTAAGTTCTGACAATTTGGAGTTTGGTAGGTTTAGTTCCTCATATAATTTCCTTGCGTCAATAATTTCGCGATTAATATCTCGTTTTGATTTGCTTCTTAAGACAGCATCTACATCATTAGTACTGCCAATCAAACCATGGAGGTAAATTCCTGGCACCCCTTTAAGTACTAAAGCAATACTGCGCGAAGCGACAAAACGCTTAATCTGAAGATTGATATCTTCGTTACCACTATCTAGGTTTAAGGCACTAAACCAGGTACTGTTAATTTCATAAGGTTCTTCTTCGCCATCGGCTCCAGTACGATAAGAAACAAAAGCACCGTGTTCTCTGGCTTGGCTAATCAGGAACTGGATATCTTTTGAAGACAGGATATTTTTCACTCCCATTAATCCAATTCCATCATGAGTATCTAAGATATTGAGATAGGTCGTAGTTGCTGAAGGAAATTCCAGTTGTTTAGCCCATAAGGATAGAGCAGTAGAATCTTTGCGATAAAAAGTATGCAGAACTAGAGGCGGTAGGGCAAAATTATAGACCATCTGTGCCTCATCATGACCATTGCCAAAATAAGAAATATTTTGTTCGTGAGGAATGTTGGTTTCTGTAATCAGAGCAATTCCTGGAGCTACTACATTAAAAATATCGCGAAAGAGTTTAATTGTTTCGTGGGTTTGTTCTAAATTGGCACAGGGAGTTCCAGGAATTTCCCATAAATAAGTTACTGCATCCAAACGAATCAAATCCGCTCCGCGACGCACATAGAGCAACAAGGTTTCAATTACCCACAGCAGCACCTTGGGATTACGATAATTAAGGTCAATTTGATCGGCAGAAAAGGTTGTCCAAACCCAGACTATTCCATCAATAGCTTGAAATTTAGTCAAAAGATCGGAAGTACGAGGGCGAACCACAATTTGACGTTGTTCTGAGGTTAATTCTTCAGGAGAACGATAAACAGTAGCAATATCTTTATAATCAGGATTTCCATTTAGCATTTCTTGAAAGGCAATGCTTTGAGAGGATATATGATTACACACTGCATCAAACATCAGCTGATAAGAGTCCCCAATTTCTTCAATATCTTGCCAAGAACCTAATTTCGGGTCTACGGCGCGAAAATCGGTAATCGAAAATCCATGATCAGAAGAATAAGGAAAAAAAGGCAGGATATGCAAAGTATTGATTGCCTTTTTAAATCCAGGAACTTGCGCCAAAAAGTTAACCAAAGTTGCCAGAGGTGAGCTTGACTCACTATAAAGAAGATCTCCATAAGTAATGACAATTAAGTCTTTCTCTGTAAAGCGATTGGCTGGATTCAAATCTTGCTCCGCTTGGGTT
>JASJDB010000099.1 GCA_030065315.1 Xenococcaceae cyanobacterium MO_167.B52
CATTAATGCGTAGTGGTGGTACTAAATCCCATTCCCCAGAACAATTAAACTTTATCTTAGAACAGAATGCAGCTAGTATCGAAACAGGCATCAGCACTAGCTTAGGAACAGGTAGTTTTGGTACTCTTACAGAAGATATTGATACAGTATTACCTTTATTTGCCGAAGTATTGCAAGAGCCTGCTTTTGACTCACAACAACTAAAATTAGCTAAAAATCAACAAAAAGGTGCGATCGCCAGACGCAATGATAACCCTCAAGATATTACTGGTCGTGAGTTTAAAAAATTAATTTATGGTTCAGATAGTCCCTACGCTCGCACTGTAGAAAATGAGACTTTAGATAATATATCTCGTCAAGATATTATTGAGTTCTATCAGCGATATGTGCGACCTGAAAACATTATCTTAGGTATTGTGGGAGATTTTGACACTAAGGAAATGCGAGGAAAAATTGCCTCAGCTTTTGGCAACTGGCAAGTAACTCTACCCCAACCTGAAATAAATATTCCCTCCGCCAAACAAAAACAAAATGGCAATGTTTTTTTAGTGGAACGCCCAGATTCAACTCAAAGTAATGTGATGTTGGGACATTTAGGAGATACTTTTGAGAACCCAGACTATGGTTCTTTAAGTGTGATGAATGAAGTGTTAAATGGATTTGGTGGCAGACTATTCGATGAAGTGCGATCTCGTCAAGGATTAGCCTACAGTGTATATGGAGTTTGGAATCCCAATTACGATTATCCTGGCACTTTTACCAGTGGGGGACAAACCCAGTCGGCTACTACAGTGCCATTTATTCAAGCAATTTTGTCGGAAATTGAGAAATTGCGGGAAAATCCTGTATCGGAGACTGAATTAACCAAAGCTAAAGAGTCTATTCTCAATTCCTTTGTGTTTAATTTCCAAAAGCCTAGTCAAACTGTATCCCGTTTGATGCGCTATGAATATTTTAATTATCCTCAAGACTTTATTTTTCAATATCAAGATCGAGTCAAAGCAACTACTGTAGAAGATATCCAAAGAGTTGCCCAAAAGTACTTACAACCAGAACAAATTGTAACTCTGGTAGTGGGTAATAGTGGTCAAATGGAACCTTCCCTCAAAAGTTTAAAAGGAACTATAGATAAAATAGATATTGCTTCTACTAATTAGTGTGGGTTAGTTGTCATACCAATTTTTCAAATTAAAGGGACAAATCAATCTTCCTTATCCAGATTTACTATCTAAGGCTGCTGTGGTTGATATCTATAGCGAGATCGCGTAATAACATCAGATCTTTTTCCAATTCGGCGATTTTAATAGGGACATCAGATAATTCAGCAAGGGAATTATCAAAGCTATCAAAACGTTGGGTAAGCTCTTGTAGCTTTTGCTGAATCGCATTTAGCTGCTGAGTTAACCTTTTAGTAGCAAGATTGCGATTGTCAATCATTAGTTCTGTAGATCAACCTAAACTTTACTTAAAAGGTTAACAAAGTTGCTAAAAATAAATATATATTTTGCCCACTTAAGAAAAATATTTAATGGTATAAATCAACGGATTCAAATCATTAAACCCGTTACCAAACAAGCTTGATAAGTTCATAGAAGGTATTATCATTGGTATATTTGAATTTTAAGGTTTTGGCAATGTTCTTGATATAGATTTGTTAAGTTTTTGTATAATTAAATAGTAAAATTTACTCATAAGTTTTAGAATAATCTTGTAGGTAGAAGAAAAGGATAAAACCATTAAAAACAGCAGTTCTATTACTAAGTAACCCAAGCAAAAAAATAACCTGCTAATCCAAATAAAATAAACCATGTTGTAAAATTTACTACTTGTATTTTTCCTATTGGATTGTCAGTTGTATAAGTAAGATGGAATACTTTACATAAATAAAGACTGATTGTTAAATATGGTTTTTCGAGGGGATGAATAGAGAATAGCTACATTAATCCCTCTGCAACTATGCAACTTCAACATCGAAATTTTGGGAGTTTGCAATAAGCCTGTCAGCGTACTTAAAGTTTGGGATTCTAGAAAATCTTAGTCTATTCAAACTGAAGAGATATCTATAAATGTAAGGGTTAGAATGTTTTTTCAGTCCCAAATAAACAAACCATTCTTCTATTCATAATCTAATGGTATTTTAGCAAGAGAATGGAGTTAGACTTTTATTCCACTTTTCACTAATAGCTATTATATTCTGTCCTTTTCTGCAAGGCTCTCCGACAACATAGCTACCTAAAAAGTAGAAAGCAAGATGAGAATTTTGTAATCAACTAAGGAGAAAATAAAATGTCTTTTCCTGTAACTAATAACACTATTTTGACTGATTTGCTAGATGGTGATTTCTTCGACGATAACGAAACCAAAGGAACTGATAAAACAGATGACTTGATTCTAGGAGATTGGGGTAATGATACCCTTAAAGGGTTGAAGGGAACTGATGCTCTATTCGGCAATGCCGGTGATGACGAACTCCGTGGCGGTAAAGGTAAAGACTACTTAGATGGTGGTTCTGGTGATGATCAACTCTTTGGCGGTAATGGTCAAGACCACCTCTTTGGGGATGTTGGGGATGACATACTACATGGGGGTCTAGGTGCTGATGTACTACTAGGTGATGCTGGTGATGATATCCTCTTTGGTGGTGATAAAAATGACTTGCTAGATGGTGGTGATGGTGCTGACGTACTCTTTGGTGAAAAAGGTGCTGACGTACTCCTTGGCGGTAGTGGCGATGACGTACTCTTTGGCAATAAGGGTAAAGACGAACTCTTTGGTGGTTCTGGTGATAACTGGCTTGTTGGCGGTAAAGGTGCTGACATGATGACCAGTGATTCTTTATTGAACCAAGATAGATTCCTCTACAATAATCCAACAGAAGGAGGAAAAAATAAAAGTGGATTCGATGAAATCATCAATTTCAAAGCTGATCAACTTGGTGTTACTACTGACTTTGAAGACCTCATTGTAGTGGATTCAAGTGGCTTTACCGCTAAAGGAGGAGCAACAGGACTAACACCTGGCGGTACAGCTAAAGTAGTCTTAGGAGCTGCTAGTCTAGGAGGTGATGCTGGCTTTAGATTGTTCTCAGATGGAACTCTAGCCTGGGATCCTAATGGTGGTGGAATTAATGGAAGTAAAACTCTTGCCATCCTCAGTGGGGATCTCGCCAATTTCGACGACACTAACATCGAAATTATATAGCTTGTTGCGTAGCAACATCAGCAAGGAGCTTGACTTACCAAAGTAATAAATAATTACTCTACATAATAATTCCAACAAAAATTTCGAGAGTAAATTTTTGCTCTGTAAAGTAATTGACTTTTATTTCTACGCTATCTATAGGACTTTAAATTATAGATAGCGATTTTTCATTATTGATTAGGCAACTTCTTGCTTTTTCCTGGAATTATTTACTAGCTTTCCATCTTCTAGATGTACGATGCGATCAGCAATGTCTAAAATTCGATCATCGTGGGTCACAAGTAGAATAGTACTTCCTTGTTCTCTGGCAAGTTTTTGCATGACATTCACCACATCCCTACCAGATTTACTATCTAAGGCTGCTGTAGGTTCATCAGCTAGTACTATAGCGGGATGGGATACTAAAGCTCTTGCGATCGCAACTCGTTGTTTTTGTCCCCCAGATAGTTTATTGGGATAATAATGGAGATGATCTCCCAATCCTACTTGTTCTAACATCTTAGCAGCCCTTTCTTTCATCTCTTTTCGGGAATATTTACCATGTACTTCTAAACCCATTTGGACATTTTGAATAGCAGTTAAGCTTTTATGGAGATTGTGTGCTTGGAATATATAACCATTATTGCGTCGTGCTTGAACTAATTCCTTTTTACTTGCGCCACAGAGTTCTTTTCCTAATATTTTTAAACTACCAGATTGAGCAGAACGTAAACCACTAACTAAGGTTAATAAAGTGGTTTTACCAGAGCCAGAAGGACCAGTCATTAAGACAATTTCCCCCCGATTTATTTCTAAATTAATATCAAATAAAACTTGTTTGCGGAGTTCTCCTTCACCAAAATAATGATCTAGGTTATGGACAGAGATTACTGGTTGGTCAGTTGGTTTATTATTTTTCATCTTAAATAATAATATTGGCTAAGTTGAGTTGGTTTAAAGATGTACTTGGTAGGTGTGCAAAAAGCTGTAAAGTTAATCTAAAATAATTTCAACTTCTTCTCCATCTTTAATTTGATGAACATCTCGTAATTTTACTTCGCAAGCTATTTCAACAATAGTATGAGGATGATCTCCTCTGCCTTCTTCATTACGATCAGTACGTAAAATATATCCAGGATGACCTAAAATTTGACACTTTACTAAATAGATTGATACTTTACCTGCATATTCTTTAGCATCAAGACAAAGTGCATTTTTAGGAATATGATAAGGTCTATCTAGCTTGACATTGAGTGTACCAGGAAAAAAGTTTAATCCTGTTTTTTGGTAATAATATTTGTGTAATTTCCTAATCCATTGGGAAAAATCCCCTTTGCCACTAACAACTTTGCCACGAAGTATTCTCATGTAAGTTTCCTAAACTGGTTAACACTTTCACAAAGTAATAACAGACTTATTTTTGATTTTGAATTTTTGTTTTAATCCGATTAACTATATCTGGGGTTAATTCTGGTTCTGGTTTAACCACTTCTCTTTGGGAAAGTGCTGTTTCGATTTCTTTTACATTGGCTTCTCCTAATTGTGAGATGAGTAGATTGAGATTTTTTTCCTGCTGTTGACAATCTTCCTCAGAAATAATTTGAACTGTATAGCTAGAAGATACTTGGCGCGTTAAGGCATAAACAATATATTGATTCAGAGAAACTCCTTCTCCCTCAGCTAGATTTATTAATTGTTGATGTAGTGTTTCTGGTAATCTCAAAGTTAATCTGCTCATACTATCCTTACTTTTTTACTCAGCTAATTTAATTATTAATTCCGTAGGAGTCATTATTTGTAAACCCAATGATTCCTTGGCTTTGCGAAAATCTCTAATATTTAATGTAATTACTATTGCTGCTGCATTCATGCCACAATCAATAACCAAATCATCTCCCGCATCTGGCGAAGTTGGTCTCCAAGAATAGTAAATAGGAGTAAACTTGGTTTTGCTCAATAATGTTCCTAAAATTGGTTGTAACTCTAGCCAACGAGATTTTGAGAGTTTACGAGATAGAACATCAACATATTCATAAGCTAAAGCATCAGAAATATATACTTCTAATAAACCTGCTAACCAAATCTCAATTAATAATCCCGCAGCACCTCCTTGTTGAGTTAATCCTTCAAAAACAACGTTTGTATCAATAACAACTCGCATAAAAACAATTTTAACAATGACACTAAGATAGCACCATATATAGTGTCATCTTAAAAAATATCTGCTGGATCGGCTGATTGGAGTTTACGAGTTGCGATCGCACCTGAAATACTACACATAATAACAGTCAAAATAAAGACAATGATTGCTCTAGATACAGGCAAAAATATGGGTAAAGCTGTTGCCATTGCAGTTAGGCGATATAGCCCTATTGCGATCGCAATACTAGGAATAAAGCCAATAATAGATAGAATAATAGCTTCTTCAAACACTACACCAAGTAAATAGGAGTTTTTATAGCCCATAGCCTTAAAAGTAGCGTATTCTGCCATGTGATCGTTGACATCGGTAGAAAGCACTTGATAGACAATTACGATACCAACGATAAAACCCATCATGGTACCCAAACTAAATACAAAGCCAATAGCGGTACTTTTTTGAATATATTTTACTTCTCCATCTACATATTCTTCATAAGTATAGGCTTTCACATCATCGGCAAGATAAGCATTTAAGTAGCTTCGTACTTGCTCTGCATCTGTTCCTTCTTTCAGTTCAATTACGCCTAAACTTACCATTCCTGGTTGTTTTTTAGGAAATAAGCGCATAAAATTTTGATCACTGGTAATTAACGCTCCATCATCAGCAAAGGAAGCTCCAACACTAAATAAACCTCCAATAGTAACAGTGTTCCGTTCAATTTCTGTAGTAATAGTTTTTCCCTGTTGAATTTGGGGAATTAGTTGATCATATTCTCCTCTAGAAGCTTGATCGAATAATACTGTATAAGGAATTTTGACTTTATCTAATTGGCGATTAACTTCTGGTAAGTCGAAAACAGGTTTATCTGGATTAAACCCGATAATAGTCATAGAGGTTTTGGCTTTATTTTGAGGATTACGCCAGCCAATAGAACCAATATAGATCGGTTCAGCGGATTCTACTCCAGGAATATCCATCGCTTGATACAGTCTGCGACGAGGAAAAGTATAGGGTCTATTGAAGTTGGTTGCTTGGGTACTGGTTAAGACAATGTCTCCTTTAACTTTGCGGGGATATTGGGTATTGGTTGTATATAGTGCATTCATAAAACCCAACTGCATAAAGATCAGGATGTCTGCAAAAGCAATTCCTGATAATGCTGTTAGTAAACGGAATTTGTCGTGTTTGAGTTGTAACCAACCCAAGGGAGTTCTATTGTTGAACATTTTTGTTAGTTGCTAATCACTAATTGTTACTGATAACTGATAACTGATAACTGATAACTGTTAACTGTTTAAAGATCAATCCTGACATTTACCAGTAAATTAGTTAATCCTGAGACTTTTTGACTAGATGCTTCGTCTAGCTTCACTTTTACTTCTACAACTTTGGCATCGATGTTAGCTGTAGGATCGGTGTTGACTACTTCTTGGCGTTTGATTTCTAAACCAATATGTTCTACTGTTCCTGTTAACGCTTTTGATAGGGCATTACTATTAACAGTAGCTTTTTGACCGATTTTTACTTTTGTGATGTCGCTTTCATAGACTTCTGCGATCGCGTACATCTGATTAATCTGTCCAATTCTTACTACACCGTCATTACTGGAAACTACTTCCCCAGGGCGAGTTAAGATTTTAATTACTGTTCCTGCTTGGGGTGATTTGATATAGGTGCGATCAAGATCAGCTTTAGCAGTGGCTACTGCTGCTTGAGCTTCTTTGACCTCTGCTGCTGCTACTTGTACATCTACTGGGCGTACTTCGGCGATTTTATTGAGAATAGCTTTGGCTTCTGCAATTTGCTGTTCTTGGGCAGTACGAGTACGGCTGAGGTTAGCTTTGGCTTCTGTAAGTTGTTCTTGGGCAGTTTCTAAAGTTAGTTTTTTGTTATCTTTTTGAGATTCGGAAATTGCACCATCATCGAAAAGCTGTTGATATCTTTTGTACTCGATTTTAGCGTTTCTTAATTCTGCTTCCATACGGGATACCATTGCAGTCTGAGCTGTGAGATTATTAATGCGTTCTGCTTCAATACGTGCGATCGCTGCTCTTTGAGCTTGAATTTCTCCTGTTTTTGCCCCTGCTTTGACCCTGGCTAAATTCGCTTGAGCTATAGTAACTCTGGCTTCTGCTTGTCTTAAGGCAGCTTCAGCGCGATCGCGACTATCTAAAACCGCAATTATTTCACCTTGTTTTACTTCTTCTCCTTCACTGACTTGCAACTCTTCAATGCGATTACCGTTAGCAGAAGAGGAAACCGATACTTCTATGATCTCTCCACTGGGTTCTAGTCTGCCTAATGCAGTGACAGTACTAATTTTAGGAATAACAGTTTCTATTACTGATTCCGCTTGAGATACGGAAGATTGACGAGAAGCATACACCGTTGTTCCTGCAATGAGGAAAGTTAAGCTGATAATTAATGCCGAAGGTTTGTTTACTAGAGGGTTGGAGGATTTAGCTTTACTATGTGTCATGTCATCTCTCCCTATCTTCTTGGGTAATAACTAAACGGTTTAGTTCAATTTACTTATATCATAAAACTAAACTGATCAGTTTAGCAAGTTTGACTTAGATCTATATTACAATTCGATGTTGAATTCTATTCTATACCTTCCTGACGAATAAACTGTTCTATCGCTTCAACTAACTGCTCCGAGGACGCTCTACTAATCAGATAGGTTTTAAATTCTTGCCCTTGACTAAGATATTCCAAATAAGAAGATTGAATAAAGGGAAGATAATCTTCGTTGTTGGCAACGTAATTCTCAAAAAAGAGTAGTGTGGTGGCATTACTATAATCACTCAATAGCTTAGTTTCTGGTAAGGATAACTTTTCAACGGATTCAATTACCTCGCTTATTCCTCCGTCTATTCCTGAAACATCAACATGAGCCTGTCCTTCCTGCATTGCTAGATATTTATTAGAACTATTGAGCCAGGTGAATGAGCTTAGTTGTTCAAACACAAAAGGAGTAGCAGGATCATAACTGCCTGCTCCAATCAGCACAGGAATTTCAATCTTACCTAGACCATCTGGACCAAAGATACTACGATTAACTGGATTATGTCCCAAAACTGCAACAACTCGCTCATCTCGGAAATTATAGTCCTTACGTTCTAAATTTAAGGCTCGGCATTGTAGGCGCAAAGCAGTATTAATTCTAGTTATAAGGTTGGTGCATTCTTGTTCCAGATAGTCAAAATCAATAGTTGCTCCAGCAACTGACAGTGCCGTATAACCGCCAAAGGAGTGACCAAAAACTCCAACCCTATCTAGGGCAAGCCGTCCTTCAAATTGTTCAAGGTTCACCATTTCTAGTTGATCGATGACATAACTTATATCTAGGGGGCGATTGATAAATTCATCAACCAGAAAAATTTCCCGTGACTTTCCTGTCAAAAATGCTTGTAGCTGTTGTTCGTCACTGCCAATATGTTGGGGTAGTGCCACTACGTAGCCATGGGAAGCTAAATGTTTTGCGTCTTCTTCAAAATCTTCTGGTTTAGAGATTAATCCATGAGAAATAATTACGACTGGAGTTTTCCCTGCTCTCCACTCTTGAGGTTTGTAGATATCAACATAAAATTTACGAGAATCCCGATCTTGATCAGTGAGCAGCCAACGCTTTTTCTCTACACCATAGCTTCCCCTCTGGCGCAAGTCTAGTAAATTACTAAAATCAACTGGTTTAGCTCTTGCTGCTTCAGTTGCCGATAAGTTGGGAATTACTTCTTGACTAAAAACTTTTGTTGCCTTTACTGCTATTTTGGTCAAGTTGGCAAACTCAAGCATCTTTGAGAGATCGAACTGAATATTGGTAGGTAATTGACGGAAAAAGTTGATTAAGCTTAATCCTTCTTCATCAAAAGCAGCGGTTACTAAGGCTCCTCTTAGGGCAAGTTTGCCATTGCGTCCTCCTTCAATTTGGATAAAGTTTCCCACCAAATCAAGAATTGCTCCTCCGATTTCGCTCTTGAAAAAGCGAGCTACTAAAAGTGGTTCAACTGGTGCTTGTTTATTAAGTGCTTCACGAAACTTACTTCTTGCTTGTTCATCGGCTTTAGCTAGTTTTAAATAAAAGCCCAGGTCTTGATTGACAGTTCCATCTTGGGCAAAGGTTTCTAAAGACTCGACTTTCAGGGATTCTTTAAATGGGGGAAAGACAAAGTAAAGAGTTTTTTGTGCCTTAACAGGCATTGCCATAGATGCAACTGTTATTGCTGCCAGTCCTATATATTTAACCCATCGAAACCAAGATAATTTAGAAGAGTTAGTTTGAGCTTTAATATATTGACGATTAACCATAATTAGGGATTAGCAACCACAATGACACAAGTATAGTAGAATTGACGGTTGTATTCTTCGAGCAGACTGTGATTGAACGCTATACTTTACCCGAAATGGGTGGGATTTGGACTGATACTTATAAACTAAAAACTTGGTTAGAAGTAGAAATAGCAGTCTGTGAAGCCCAAGGGGAATTAGGTTATATTCCCACCGCAGCAGTAGAGGAAATTAAAGCCAAAGCGGATTTTGACCCCAAAAGGGTATTAGAGATTGAAGCGGAAGTACGCCACGATGTAATCGCTTTCCTGACTAATGTTAATGAATATGTGGGAGATGCAGGAAGATATATTCATTTGGGTTTAACTAGCTCTGATGTGTTAGATACTGGTTTAGCTTTACAGATGGTAGCTAGTCTGAATCTGATTCTAGAAAAGTTAGAAGAACTAATTCATGCTATTCGCTATCAAGCACAACAGCATCGTTATACGGTTATGGTGGGGCGTTCTCATGGTATTCATGCTGAACCAATTACTTTTGGCTTTAAACTAGCTGGTTGGTTGGCAGAAGTTTTAAGAAATCGCGATCGCCTGATCAGATTAAGAAAAGATATTGCGGTCGGTAAAATTTCAGGAGCAGTAGGGACTTATGCTAATGTTGACCCCAAAGTAGAAGCGATCGCTTGTCAGAAGTTAGGATTAGAACCAGATACCGCCTCAACCCAAGTTGTATCACGCGACCGACACGCGGAATATGTGCAACAATTAGCTTTATTATCCGCATCTATTGAAAGATTTGCGGTAGAGATTCGTAACTTACAACGGACTGATGTTTTAGAAGTAGAAGAATTTTTTACTAAAAAGCAAAAAGGTTCTTCCGCTATGCCCCATAAGCGTAACCCCATTCGTTCTGAACGTCTCAGTGGTATGGCACGCATTATTCGGGGTAATGCAGTAGCAGCTTTAGAAAACGTTGCTTTATGGCATGAGAGGGATATTTCTCACAGTTCGGTAGAACGGGTAATCTTACCAGATAGCTGTATTCTGACTCATTTTATGTTGAAAGAAATCACAGGCTTAGTGAAAAACTTGTTAGTCTATCCTGAAAACATGAAACGCAACATGAATGTTTATGGTGGAGTGATTTTCTCCCAGAGAGTCTTACTTGCTTTGGTAGAGAAAGGAATGAATCGGGAAGATGCTTATCGGGTAGTTCAGGGTTGCGCTCACACGGCATGGAATACTACTGATGGGAATTTCCATGACCTAATCACTAAAGATGAAATTGTAACAAAAACCCTTTCTGATTCAGAAATCGAAGCTTGTTTTGATCCTCAACATCATCTGCGCCATCTTGACGAAATCTATCAAAGGTTAGGTATTTGAACTAACAAAATGAGTAATTCAAAAATATTTAGAAATCTTCTGTCAAGGGAAATGATATAACTACTCTACCGATGAATCAACCTCAAAAACTAACATCCAATAATGACCACTCAAAGCCAGAATCTATCATAGTGGCTCAAGATGTGGAGAAATGGTACGACAACAACTTTCATGTCCTACGAGGAGTAAATCTCCAAGTTCACCCCCAGGAAGTTGTGGTTCTGATGGGTCCTTCTGGGTCTGGAAAATCGACTTTCATTCGTACTTTTAATGCTCTTGAACCCTATCAAAAAGGGAGTATTACTATTGATGGCATTGAGCTATCTCGTGATTTAAAAAACATTGAAGCAATTCGTCGAGAAGTGGGGATGGTATTTCAACAATTTAACCTGTTTCCCCATCTGAGAGTAATTGATAATGTGACCCTTGCCCCTATTTGGGTGCGTAAATGGTCAAAATCGAAAGCAGAAGAAATTGCCATGCAACTTCTAGAAAAAGTTGGAATCTTGGAACAATCTCGTAAGTATCCAGGTCAACTATCAGGAGGACAACAACAAAGAGTTGCGATCGCTCGTGCCTTGGCTATGCAACCCAAAATCATGTTATTTGATGAACCTACATCTGCCCTTGATCCAGAAATGGTGAGAGAAGTTCTAGAAACGATGCGAAACTTAGCTGATTCAGGAATGACTATGGTATGTGTTACCCATGAAGTAGGCTTTGCTAGAGAAGTAGCAGATCGAGTTGTATTTATGGACGAGGGAGTAATAGTAGAAGCAGCAACTCCTGAAGAATTTTTTAATAATCCTCAAGAAGCACGAACTAAAAAGTTTTTATCTCAGATAATATAACCATTTATCATTTATCATTTAACATTTAACAATCAACCATCAACGATGAACCATGAACCACTAACCACTAACTACTAACTACTCACTACTAACTACTCACTACTAACCACTAATCATCATTCATCTTTTAATAGCCAAAATCCTGTATACGTCATTCCCGAATCATCAGGTTGGATGAGCAGAAAATGCAATCCTTTGCTCATTTCCTTATTATTTTCATAACTCTTAGCAGCTTCAGCTACCAAAGGGTCTTCAAAAGTATTTAATATCCAGCGATCTACTAACCCAGATTCTAAAACTAAGCCTCCAGATACATTAACTTCCGTGGGAATATAATTTAAGGCAACTGGTTGTTGTTCCTGCAACCAACGACAGATAATTAGAGACTTTTTACCTCCATAAATTACGATTCCAGGCACACTAATATCAGAAGCAATTCCTAAGTTCAGAGGAAGTAAAGATTTGGTTATTTCTAGGAAAGGAATAGGGCGATTTTCGATAAAATTGAGAATTTCTCCAGAGGTGATGCTAACAAAACTCCAGTTTTCACCCCAAATAAATTCAGGTAATGGCTGTGGTGGTGGCTTGTCTAAAGCTAAATATTGATTATCAATAGGACTGGAGGGATTGGCAATATATTCCCTAATTCTTGTTTTTAAACCCCCAGTTCTTCTGGTAGTTTCTAATTCAATAGATAATGCTTCAGTTGCAGTTTTAAATAATCCGACAATTTGAGGTCGAAAAATTTGAATTTTTGTTGGTAATTTACCTCTTTCCGCTAGAGGTAATTGCTCAATTAACCAGGAAGAATTTGCTTCACTCTGAAAGCAACTTGCTGTGTATATTTCATTACCAGCTTCATCACAAATCAGCAGAAACCACGAGGGTTTTTTCGTTGTCTGGGATGGAGAAATACGATAAAAATCACATTGCCAAATTATCATCAATTTCGTGCATAATCTAAGTCAAGATAGCAAATATTTATAATAAAGGGTAGCAGTTAACAATCCCAATTGCAAAGTTTTAATCTAGCTATTATCTTATTTAGTTAAATAATTTTCAGCAAAAGCAATAAGTTTGGTAAAATTAATTTTTCCCTGTGGATTTCGGGGTATAGATTTTACTGGAATCCAATGTTTAGGATGTTTATAGTGACTTAAATGCGGGCGCAATTTATCACGAATCAACTCAAGACAGTCTATATTATCTTGATAAACCAATATCGCTGTAACAGCTTGTCCCCATGTTTGATCCTCTATTCCAAAGACACACACATCTTTTACTAAACCCGTAGCTAAGATAGCAGATTCTACTTCTGAGGGAAAAACATTTTCACCACCCGTAATAATTTTATGGCTGTTTCTTCCTGACAGATGCAAATATCCTTTATTGTCGAAGAAACCGAGATCGTCAGTAATTAAATAATTTTTCTCAGATAAGTTGGGGTAATAACCAAGGTAAAGAGACTCACTAAAGATTTTAATAATTCTCGTATCTTCCAGAATTTGAACTTTAGCATGGGGTAACACTTTGCCATTACTAGTATTTCCAGCAAGAAAATCTTGGGGTTTGAGAGTCACTATTCCTGAAGCTGTTTCCGTCATGCCATAGGTCAGAGATAGAGCTATGTTATATTGTTTAGCCTGCTGTAACAAAGATTGCCAAGCTGGTGCGCCTCCTAGCAATACAGTATCAAACTCAGATAAACATTGAGGAGCGATATCTAGCAAAAATTGTAACTGGGTGGGAACAAGAGAAATAAAAAATTCTTCAGGATTAATATCAGGTTTTTTGTTTTGTTTTAAATCACTGTAAGAAAAACTAACAAATTTTCCTCCAGTTAAAAAAGAGCGCAAAAACTGCATTAAGCCACTTACATGATACAAGGGTAAAATGCAGCAGGAGTTAATATTATTAATTTCAAAATAGTTAGTAAATCCCGCAACAGAAGCAGATAAAGTATCAATTGTATGAACTGCAAACTTTATTTTTCCCGAACTTCCTCCTGTGGGAATAGCAATAATAGCATCAGATAGTTTTAGTTTCGTTGTTACTTGATTATTAATTGCTTTAAAATCAATTTGTCCAAAAATTAAATCTGGCTGGATTATTTGAAATACTTGCTGCCATTCTTGTTCTTGCCAATTAGGATTACCAAGAAAAAGATTGACTTCTGTTAATATTCCAGCTAACAAAGAGGCGATAAAATTTTCTGGTT
>JASJDB010000100.1 GCA_030065315.1 Xenococcaceae cyanobacterium MO_167.B52
ATTTTAGATTTTGATACACCCGGACGACTAGAAATCCGTTATAACTCAGAATGGCTTGAAAAGTTAGATTTGGGCAAGATATTAGAATTACTTTCGACAATGACTGTCGGACAAATGCTGGCAAAAGAAGGATTTGCCGAACGTTACAAGAAAGAAAATCCAATTTACCTGCATGAGTTTCTTTACCCTTTAATGCAGGGCTATGATTCTGTGGCTTTAGAAGCAGATGTAGAATTGGGCGGTACCGATCAAAAGTTTAATCTTGCTGTCGGTCGAGATTTGCAGCGTCATTTTGGACAAAAACCACAGTTTGGCTTGTTATTACCTCTTTTAATTGGTACTGATGGCGAGCAAAAAATGTCTAAATCTTTAAATAATTATGTTGCTTTATCCGAACATCCAGCTCCAAAGTATCAGAAGCTACAAGGTGTCCCAGATAGTTTATTGCGACAGTATTTTGAATTATTAACTAATTTACCTTTAGATAAACTTCCAGAAAATCCTCGCGAACAGCAATATTTACTAGCTAGAGAAATTGTTAGACAGTATCACGGCGAAAAAGCAGTTCAAGAAGCTGAAGCTGCAGCAAAATCAGGTGGAAAGGAAGGAGAAATTCCAGAATTTTCCCTCACACAAGTAGAATTCCCGGCTAAATTATTCTATATTCTCAGTGCTAGTGGTTTGTGTAAAAGTAGTGGTGAAGGTAGGCGAAAAATTCAGGAAGGTGGGGTGCGTCTGAGTGGCGATCGCATTACCGATATTAATACAACCTTCGAACAACTAAGCGAATTAAAAGGACAAGTTTTACAAGTAGGTAAAAAGAAATTTATTCGGCTTGTTGTTTAGGTATTGGGGATTGGGGACTGGGCATTGGTAATGTTTTACTCCTAACCCATTACTTGTTACCCATTACTTATTACTTATTACTCATTACCACATGGCTTGCGCCACGCTAAGAACGCGCTACGCGTAAGCGGAGCAATGCCGTCTAGGCTTAATGCTAACGCCGCAAGGCGCGGGCTTTTACCCATTACCACTAATAAATAACAAATGACAAATAAAAACATTATTGTTCCGTTAGATGTTCCCGATTTGCCAAGTGCGATCGCATTGGTAGAAAAATTAGATGGGGTTAGTTTTTGGAAGGTTGGTTTAGAACTTTTTACGGCTTCTGGACCAGAAATTTTGGAATATTTAAAATCTAAGGAGAAAAGAATTTTTCTAGATTTGAAGTTCCACGATATCCCTAATACGGTTGCTGGTGCTTGTCGTAGCGCTGCTCGTTATGGGGTTGATTTATTGACAATTCATGCCACAGCAGGAAAAGATGCTTTAAAAGCTGCAAAGGAGGCAGCAACAGAAGAAGCACAAGCAGTTGGTTTACAACCGCCACGTTTAATTGCTATTAGCTTACTAACGAGTATTTCTTCACGACAATTAGCTTTTGACTTGAAAATACCTCTGGAATTGCCCGAATATGTTCTACAAATGGCATTAATGGCAAAGGAAGTTGGTTTAGATGGGGCTGTCTGTTCACCCCAAGAAGTAGCACAATTACGAGAAGTTTGTGGTAATGATTTTCTCTTGGTTTGTCCGGGAGTACGTCCCACTTGGGCAGAAAAAGGCGATCAAAAACGAACTTTTACTCCAGCACAAGCTGTAAAAGCTGGAGCGAATTACCTAGTGATTGGACGTCCGATTACTGCATCTGCTGAACCAAAATTAGCTTGGGAAAAAATTTGCGCAGAGTTAATTACAACTCCATGAAAGTAATTCCAGACCAAAAAATATCAAATCAAAACATATCTAACTTAACAATATCTAACTCAACAATATCTCACTTATTTCAGGATGGTGTTTTACCTTTATTTCATGTACCAAAACGGTGTACGCCAAACAGGATAATTGATTTTTTGTTTTTCCCTAAATCTAGATGGCTGGTCATTTTCAGTTTATTTTTCCAGATAATAAATCCGGTTTTGATAGATCCGGTTTTTGCATCAACTGATTATTTACTAAATCTCCCAGAAAGCCCATACCCTCTAAATCTGAAAGAGAATACCCTATCGAATTGGGACAAAGGACAAAGAACAAAAGACAATGTCCGTATCAAAGAGCGGAAAAAACCAAATAATCGGAAATCAGCTGTTTGTCTAGAGGGTAATATAGAAACATTAATGACTGAATTATTGCGAAATTTACCAAGTTACGCTAATCGTGCTAGTCAACGTGCTCGTCGCTTGAGTCGTACTACACAAACTTATAGCTATATGCTGATGGCAGGAAAACCGGAATTTGTACCACTGCCTACTAATCCTGTAGAAGATACTGGGAATACATCTAAAAAGTCAAAGGACAAAGATGTAAAGCAAGTTTTTTTTACAACTTTGGAAAGACAGTATATTAAAGGGAAACCGATTCAATCGCAGCAATTTCACTGGCTATTTTTAACAAAAACTGAAAATGCTTGGCAAATGGTAATGATGTTCACTCAAACTGGTTCTTATCCTAAGAGTAAACCACCGACGCCGCCACGTGATAGTAGCAACGGTGTGGTTGGACAAGCAATTCAAACTTGGTTGCGAGATTGTCGAGTCGCTGATAGCAGTTAACTTAATAGTCGATCAATCTGTTTTTGTACAATGATATCGCCATCATCAGCAGTTCCAATGGCTTCAAACCGTTCACAGAAATCTATACAAAAGAAGTAAATCGCCCTTGGTTCGTAATGAAGTTCAAATTTTGACTCTGCAATTGAGTCTACGTTTGGTGCAACAAAGCTCTCTTGTTCGGGTGCAAGTTTGAGTTTAATGCACTGTATCCAATTTTCTTTTGTTACCGCTCGTAATTCGACACTCATTATTTTCTTATAATTATTTACCAAAAATGAAGATACTTAAGTTTGCTGGTGGGTGTAAGTCTAAACACCAATTTTAAAAATTATTTTGCTAGAAATTACCAGCTTTTTCGCCTTCTCTTCAAATAATTCCTTCAAGCTGCATTTTATAAAGATTGCAATATCTAACTTGCAATATCTAAACTATGTATTAGGTTTTCGATCCAGGCGAGTTGCTTGTTCTATGGCTGCTTTTTCCTTGGCTCTGCGAGCATAGGGCTGTAATTTTGCCAAATCCCAACCAGTTATAATACTGATATTTTCTAGACTCACGCCTCGCATTAACATCTCAATACACCAAGTTTGCTGAGCTTGTGTGATATTAATTTTTTTCCCTTCTGGAGTTAATATTCCTTCAGTCCAGACTTCCCATTGCGACTCAATTTCTGACTCGGATATTGGCAAATCAGAATTATTGATAAACATTGCACTTTCATTGTCTTTACGACTTTTCAACCATTTAGTTAATGGATTTGCAGTATAAGAGCCATGACGTTGACCCATAATCCATTGATTTACGGGTACTTGTCTCATTTCTTCACCCGTAGTTATTTGTAAAATATGTTGGTGACTATCTTTTATTTGGTGCGATCGCTGCAAGTTACAAATTTCTGTTAGCGATAATCCAGCCCCAAACAGAACATATCCCAAAGCATAATCTTGCAATCCCGTTTTTTTCGCTTGTCGTAAAATTTGATTGACTACATTTGCAGGTAAGTCAGCTACCTTCTTAATCGTTTTGCTATTTGTTGAAGCAAAAAGCTTAGATGGAATATCAGTTGTAGATGATATTGCTCCATGCAAAAATAATTGTACTAAATTTTCCAAAAAATCATCGCGATCTTCCCAAAGTTCGTGAAACTCACTCGTGAATTCGATTGCAGCATATCCTAAGATCATTCCATTTAATAAACTGGCTAGCTTTTCTGGTTTTAAATGGGTATTGAGATGTTCTTGTTGAATTACCGAGGCTAAATATTTTGCCACATAGCGATTAGCTTCGGTTAATCCCCTTCCTAAAGCACGACGATTCTCTTTGGGATACCGATCAGCTTCACCAACTATAGATCTAACAAACTCGGGAATTTTTTCTAATGCATGCAAGCTATCACTTGCATAATCCTTAAGAGCTTGATAAACATTGTCAGGAGGACTAGCCCTGCGCACCAAAGATTCACCTAAATTTGTAAATGCAGCAGATTCTTCAATCACACCCAATAATAACCCATGTTTATTACCAAAATGTCGAAATAGGGTTACTTCATTTACTTGCGCTAATTCTGCGATTTGGCGAGTGGTTGTGTTACTGACTCCCCGAGATGTAAATAATTCAAGAGCAGCCTGGAGAAGTCGTTGACGAGTTGAACTAGCTTGAACAGACATAATATCACCCCCTAAATAAAGGTTTAATTTTTAATTCTCATTCTTTTACGATATGCGCAAGTGCTGCGCCGTTAACCTTTTAGTTGCGCTTACACCATAGATATTTCTCAGATGAATGCTAAATCTATAACAATTACAAATAAAATTGCAAGTAATACTTGCACAATAAATCAAAGATTGCTAACATACTTTATGTAAGTGGCACTTGCTTTTATATTCTTGGCAATCTTCTGCTTTGAAATTCTGCTGCTTTGAAATATAGAGAGAGAACCTCTCAAAAATAAATCTTAAGCTTTCACCTATCAATAGGACTTTTTATGAACACAAAATTGGCAGTCAAGCCAGAGGATGGTAATTCTGCTGTAATTAGTTGGGTAAGTGTAGCATTCTTTGCTACATTTCACCTTTTAGCATTATCAGCTCCTTGGTTTTTTTCTTGGTCTGCATTGGGTTTAACTCTATTTCTCCACTGGTTATTGGGAAGTATAGGTGTTTGTCTAGGTTATCACCGTCTATTAAGTCATCGCAGCTTTCAAGTCCCCAAATGGTTAGAGTATGCGATCGCAACCTTAGGAGCACTTTCTCTTCAAGGGGGACCAATTTTTTGGGTTGGGGGACATCGTCAACATCACGCTCACACGGAAGACCTTGAAAAAGATCCTTATTCTGCAAAACGAGGTTTTTGGTGGAGTCATATGCAGTGGATTTTATCCCCCCGTCCAGAGTTTTTTGATTATGAAATCTATAAAAATTATGCCCCCGACTTAGCACGACAACCATTTTATCGTTGGTTAAATAACTACTTCTTATTTTTGCAAATTCCTTTAGGACTTCTATTTTATGTTTTAGGTGGTTGGTCTTTTGTAGTGTATGGAATTTTTGTTCGGTCAGTGTTACTGTGGCATTCTACTTGGTTAGTTAATTCTGCTACACATATGTGGGGCTACCGCACCTTTGAAGCTGATGACAATGCTCGTAATTGTTGGTGGGTATCTTTGGTAACTTATGGAGAGGGATGGCATAACAATCACCATACCTATCCTCATCTGGCTAAATCTGGCTTGCGTTGGTGGGAAATTGATGTGACTTGGTGGGCTATTCAAGTGCTTCGCGGTTTGGGTTTAGCCAAAAAAGTAGTAATGTAATATTACTCCTTACTCTGGCTTGGAAATGCAGGAGTCGTGACCATTTTTTGAATTCAAAATTCGCGCATTCAAAGTTCAAAATTTGTGACTCTAACTTCTGTGACTCTAACTTCATTGAAGAAATGTATAGTAATAAGAATTACATTAAGACACTTGTTAAGTAGGTAGGCAGAATTAAATATAAAACCAAAATAAAAAAGAACGAAGTCAGGAGTAAGTGTCTTTTAACCTACTACCCACTACCCACTACCTACCCTAACCATCTTCTAATTAATTTTACCCACCTACTTATGTCTTTGGAAGGATGTGAATAGTGTTATGAGAGAACAAGCTCTCAGAGAACTAGCTTCAATACTCAATCCCACCGCCAAAATTCCCCAAGGCGAAACGCCTCTATTAATTGCTGTGGGTGCAGTAGGAAAAGTTTTGGGGATAATTATCCGTCCTCCTGCAAAATCAGAAAGTTCCCAGACATTAGAAACAATCGCTCGTGCTTCTGGTTTCCGCACTCGTCGAGTTACCCTCTCTGCTAACTGGTGGCAAAGAGATTGTGGCGCTTTGTTGGGTTTTACCAAAGAAGAGAATCTTCCCGTTGCACTCCTTCCTGTTAAAGCTACTAAGTATGAGTTACTCGATCCTGTAGGATTGACACGTACTCCGATCAACCGCAACACCTCTTCAAAACTCGCCTCCCATGCCTATACCTTTTATCGACCTTTACCAGATAAAGAAATCACCATCTTTGACCTGCTCAAATTTGCCTTTAGAGGTCGCAGTGCAGACTTAATTAAAATTTGCTGGGTGGGAATCGTTGCCACCTTGTTGGGAATGCTTACACCACAGATTACAGGGATTCTCATTGACTATGCCATTCCCGATGCTAATCGTAACTTTTTAATCCAGATGGGATTAATTTTATTTTCTGCTAGTTTGGGTGTGACTATATTTCGCTTGGCTCAAAGTTTTACCATTCTCAGAATGCAAACCCAAGTAGGTTTTGATACCCAAGCTGCGGTTTGGGACAGACTTTTAAAACTTAAACCTGCTTTTTTCCGTCAGTATTCCACAGGAGATTTACACAATCGGGTTTCGGCAGTAACCCAGATGCGCCAACGACTTAGCAGTAGTATTTTACGAACTCTCTTTACTAGTTTATTTTTGCTGTTAAATCTGGGATTACTAATAATTTATAGTTTCCCCCTAGCATTAGTAGCAATTACTGTAGCGGTTGTGGTGATAGTAGTTACTACTGTATCGGGAATAATTACCAGACAAAAAATGCGTCCTCTCCAGCAGCTTTCAGGAGAAATATTTGGACTGACGGTACAGTTGATTGGTGGGGTATCCAAACTGCGAGTAGCAGCAGCCGAATCGGAAGCTTTTAGTTATTGGGCAAAAAAATACACCCAACAAGTCAAACTAATCTTGAGTACTCAGTTGATTGATGATTTGCTGACTACTTTTAATGTTATTTTGCCCACCGTCAGTTCAATGTTGCTCTTTGGTTTGGCTGTTTACTTCACTCAACAATCCTCA
This sequence comes from Xenococcaceae cyanobacterium MO_167.B52, assembly GCA_030065315.1. Taxonomy (GTDB): domain Bacteria; phylum Cyanobacteriota; class Cyanobacteriia; order Cyanobacteriales; family Xenococcaceae; genus JASJCP01. The sequence goes on from JASJDB010000100.1 coordinate 6,961, forward strand.
ACAGAAACAGGATTATCTACAGGAACATTTCTCGCATTTATTACTGCTTTTACTACTTTTATTAGCAGTGCTACTCGCTTGAGTAATAACCTACTTGATATTTTAGAAATAACTATCCTCTGGGAACGCGCCCAACCGATTTTAAAAACCACCCCTGAAATAGATAGTCACAAGTATCACCCTGGCAAACTATCTGGAGAACTAAAATTAGACCAAGTTTGCTTTCGCTATCGTCAGGATAGCGGATTAGTTTTAGATCACGTAACTCTGGAAGTAAAAGCCGGAGAATTTGTTGCCCTTGTCGGAGCATCGGGCAGTGGCAAATCGACTATTTTACGCCTCTTGTTAGGCTTTGAAACCCCAGAATCGGGAACCATATCCTATGATGGCAAAGACTTATCGGGATTAGATATTACCGCTGTCCGCAGACAGTTGGGAGTAGTGCTGCAAAATGGACGAATCATGAGTGGTTCGATTTGGGAAAATATTGCAGGTGGAACGATTATCACCCAAGATGAAGCCTGGTTAGCCTTGCAGATGGCAGGATTAGCCGATGATATTCAAGCCATGCCTATGGGCATACATACTATTGTCTCTGAAGGGGGAGGCAATCTTTCTGGAGGACAAAAACAACGCTTATTTATCGCCCGCGCCTTGGTGCGCCAACCCCAGATTTTACTATTTGATGAAGCAACATCGTCCTTAGACAATCGAACCCAGGCAATTGTTACTCAAAGTTTAGAACACTTAGGAGTAACTCGGATTGTCATCGCCCATCGCTTAAGTACTATTTTCCAAGCTGATACGATTTATGTACTGCAAAATGGCAAGATAATACAGAAAGGCAGTTTTAAAGAATTAGCTGCGGTTAAAGGGTTGTTTGCAGATTTGATAGCACTTCAATTGACCTGAAGATTTGCTAGAAAGCTGTAGCCATTTCTACCTTATGAGCTTTGCCAATCGGTGTGATACTACTCAACCTGTCATCAGAAAACGCTCAAGTAACCTTGGTTGGGTTCGGTTCTTTTGAACATCGTGAGAAAAACTAGCGATAGAATCTGAATTAAAAGAACTTGAGCCTCAAAATGAATGTCCAAGGAAAAAAATAGTATCTTTCGCTCCTCTGCACTAGATCGCTTATCATCTCCAGAACAGTTAGACCAACTAATGCAAGTTGTTAGTCCCAAAGACTGGCTACCATTGGCTGGATTAGCAATATTTGGTAGTTTAGGTCTATTCTGGAGTATCTTTGGCAGTATTCCCATCACTGTCACAGCTAAGGGGATACTTATTAATCCTCGTGGAGTGTTACAGTTTCAATCCCCCATATCTGGACAATTGCAATCTTTAAACATTAGAACTGGACAATGTGTCCAGAAAGATGAAATATTAGCTATCATTGACCCTTCAGCTAAAAAACAGGAGTTACAACAACAACGGGATAAACTGGCACAAGTAAAAGGACAAATACAAAATACTACTTCCTTAAGAGAACAGGCTACCAATCTAGAAACCAAAGCGATTATTGCCGAACGCAATAGCTTAAAACAAAAATTACAGGATACCCAACAATTAACTCCCCGCATCAAAGAAGAACAATTAAAGAGTGTTTTCCAACAGCGTCTTAGTCTTCAGCAACAGCTTAAAGATGCAGAGGAATTAACACCCGTACTCCAAAAACGACTTGCTAAACAACGAGAATTACAAAAACAAGGAGCAATTTCTGAAGAAAGGGTTTTACAAGCAGAACAAGAATATCGCCAAACTCGTCAAAATATTTCCGAGTTACAAGCACAGCTACAACAATTACAGGTACAGGAAACAGAACTACAACAAAAATATCTGGAAAACCTGAATAGTATCACTACAATTCAAGCCGAATTAGAAAACTTATATACCCGTAGTAAACAATTAGAACAGAATAATCTAGAAGCAACTAATAAAGAGAAAAATCAAATTCAAGAACTAGAACAAGCGATCGCGAGGCTGGAAAAGGAAGTTGCCGACAATAGCATTATTAGAAGTCCTCATAATGGATGTATCGTAGAAATTACCGTGACTGTAGGTCAATATGTCAATCCTGGAGTTCGCCTAGGAACTCTCAAAATAGCTGAATCAAACAGTGATTTGATGAGTGTCAACTACTTTGAGGTAGCAGATGGGAAGAAAATTCAACCAGGAATGAAGGTTTTAATTACACCTGATACGGTAAAACGCAGCAGATATGGCGGAATTATCGGGAAAATTAGGGAAGTATCGCCTTTTTCTGTAACCTCCGACACTGCTACTTCTGTAGTGGGCAACCCAGAACTAGTAGAAAAAATCATTAGTCAACAAGGCGGTCAAGTTGAGGTATTAGCTCAATTAATTAGTGACTCCAATACCTTTAGTGGTTATAAATGGTCTTCTTCTGATGGTCCCGAATTAAAAATTTCTCCAGGAACTACTACAACTGTGAGGGTAATAGTAGAAGAGCGATCTCCAATTACTTTTGTTTTGCCTATTTTAAGAGAATGGAGTGGGATAAATTTTTGAAATGAAAATTGGTTACTCGAATAATAAGTTTATCTTAAACTAACTTTGCTTTCCCCGATTGTTTCCTTTGAACTTTAGCTTTAGAAGATACTTGAGTAGTGTAGATAAGGAAGAGTAAAATCTGTTAAATAAAAATTTTAATATAAACTATTATATTCATGAGTGTATTGAATCAAGATTAAAAAGTATGAAAAATCAAGATAATATCCCTAAAGCAAGAGCGGAGAAGTTAGTAGCTCCACCATCAATTTCTCCCCATCTCTGCCAACTGTCATTGAGCGAAATGTCATTAATAAGTGGGGGGCTTCCGATGGATGATGGAACTCTCATCGGCGGGATGGATCATTATTTAAGGGGAAAGGTTGACCCTACAACGGGCCAACCTGATGAGATGAGATTTGGAAAGATTGAAAATTACCCTTATAAACCTAAGTATGGTGGCAGTTGACATTTATCTTTTGAGATTGTTTTTTTGTCAACTTTAAAATTATGAGCATGATTTAAAAAAGCTGTTTTGTTACCTAAAAACCAGCTTTTTTGAACCATGGATATATATCTGAAGAATAAGGTTTCCTCTGAGTCCCAACTCTTAGTTTATTTGTACTTAAGAACTGGATTTTAGACTTTTCGTCATCCTCTAAGCAGTTGTTATTAATGCTAAAACCATAGCTGATTTCAGGAACTATTTAGCTGAGACTCAGTAAAAGATAAATAAGACCGAGATAAACCATACTCGTAAAAAGGATCGTTAAGGCAGAAGTTTGGAACATTTTCTTAGATAATTTGTGATTTTTCTGGCTAATCAGAGTAAAGTTAACGAGCAGTCTTCCCAGGAACAATTGAAAAATTTTGCAACTTCCTGTCTTTGAGACGGTTCAATTCGTTCTAGTTTTCAAATCCTCACAGCCCATACTGCATCTAGAGTTTCCGTCTAATAATAATATTTATGCCTTACTTAAAAAATTTATGCAAGCAAATTATCTTTATTTTTACTTTTTTGTGGTAAGAGTCACTTAATTTTCACAAGATCTTCCTTTTCTTTGTGCCACAGCAATAAAATTGTTCAAAATTTTGTCAATTATTTTTGGAATATTATACTAATATTTGATGCTATTGTTATAGCATTTTTAATCAGACCCAATAACTATCTTTTAGTTAAAAAAGGTATCTAAATATAAGAGATTTAGAGCTAAGTTTGCTGCTAGTTAACTTATTCAGCAAATCAGAATCTTCAAGAATCAAAACTATAAAAAGAGATGTAGAATGGGAGGCATAAAGTTGAATAGCTACTGGGAAAAAATAATTAACTTTCTGGACTAGGCAATTAACTAAACGTCTTTCTTTTTCAAGCAGAAAATCAATCTATTATGCCCCACAAATCAATACTGATGAGAAAACAAAACTGAATAAAATTAACACATAAAATACTTACAAAATGACAAATAAACTGTCATTAATAAAGTAAATATATTATAATATAAAAAATCAAGTTTCAAGAAACTAAATAGCATTCACAAGCTACAAATTACCTCAGAATAAATCTTTAATTTATCGTCAAATTATGCAAGCACTTGTCAAGGATACTCCTCAAAAACCAGCGCAAAAAACTGTTTCTAGTTATTTAACTGTTATGGATGGAGACAAACAAAAATTATATTCTTTGAGAGAATTTTCAACACAATATAACTCTTATAAAGAATTCGATAAAAATTACACAAAAACTATTTATTTCTCCAAAGATATCTTTGCGGAAGGGTTGGATCATTTAAAGCTAATCATTGGTGAATCTTGGATTTGTTTTCTCTCATGGCACGATGTTTTGCTGGCAGGGTCACAAGCTTTGGTTATGCGAAGTAAGGGGGTTAGAGACGAAAAAATTGTCGATACTTTGTCCAGGCTTTATCCGTGATTGGAAATTTCTTCATTAACTATTAATTCTTTCACTTTGTCTACTGGCAAATTAGCGAGAGCGTCCAACAAAGCACCTGTATTGCCATCTGCACCATACTGAAATCCTAGCTTAAGAGCCATTGTCTTGAGCTTATTAGGAGTTTCTTTGTCCACTCTGGCTTGAAGCACAGAACGATTGAGCTTTTTTCTACCCACGCTGAGTTATTCCTATCTCCCAAAGTTTTTCTTGTACATCCTGCCAAGTCAAACCACAGTAATAATATTGACGCTCTCGCATATTAACGATATAAAAACCAAGTTTGCCGACAAACTTACGGAACAACGGTAAGATTAAGTCTTTAGTATCAAGCCCATAAGCTTCTTCTCTTTTCTCTCTGTATAAAGGAAGAGTATTGTTAGGCGCTCTCCAAAATAACTTTTGAGGCTGCTTAATCCGCCACTCAGTTGAAGTTTTTTCAATAATACAGATATAATCTGGATAAATAATTTTCATGATATATTTGAGGTAAGTAGCCCCAATTGGGGTTGAGGCTACGTTTTGTTTAACGACTAGTTTTCAGAATCGCCTTGGTCATTAAGATCATCTTCTGGGAATAACTCCTCTTTGAGAGTTTCCATGTTAATGATTCGATCTTGACCAGGCACTTCTGGTTGTTCTTCCCACCAAGAATCTGGATCGTCCTGATTAAGTTGATTCCAGACTTTTTCGGGCTGATACTTGCCGTGACCGTTTTTGTTTTGGCTCGTGTGAATCACCTCCTTGAGCTTACTTTCCATATTATACAATACTTTTAATATAAGTGCAATACGTTTATTGTGACGTTTTCCCACTATGAGAAATCCCTTTTTCAAGCAGATAATTAACTTAATTCTCCCGTTCCAGAGCCTCGCTCAAACCCAACAGGAATCAATACTGTTCGGTTAAGCTCGAAAACACCCGTTCAGGAGGAATTTAGAATTTAGAATTTAGATTCTTATTTCACGCAAACGTTCTAAAATTTGTTCTCTAGTTCTTCCCCGTAGTTGGAAAATGACAAAAGGGTCTTCACTAAAGCGAGTGCCTAACTGATAATAAACGGCTGCGATATGTTTACAAGGGTTGGCTTTATCTGGACAAGTACAACGAGAATGGACATCAGACAAAGTAAAAGGAAATAAACTTAAGCCATTAGCTGTAAATACTTCTTCAATATTGTCTGGCATCTCACCAGCTAATAATTGAGCCGAGTAGATAGCTTTTTGGGACATGGTTTCAATGACAAAATCCCAATCTTCATCTGTAAAAGGCTCTAAAGCTAGAGATACTTGATAGGGTTCTACATCGCTTCCCTGTACCTTGGCAAAGGCTTGAGCTTCTGTAAAGTCTATACTGAGAACATTACCCTCTCTGGCGTAATTACGTCCTCTTTCTAGACGTTTTTTAAAGCGATAAGAATCGAGTAATTCTAACCATCTTTGTACCCACCATTCACGGGTTTCAACTTGGAAATTAGTCATACTGGGAATGCAAAAAAGCGAAGGGAATGTCCGTGTAAATTTTACCTAATAATCTAGGGCTAAAATGTAAATGGGAGCTTGAAAGACGGCAATCTTTAAGTAAGCTCCCTAAAAATGTTTCGTTTGAGTCTAATTATAACAATGACAACAAAACAAGGTAAACAGAATTCTGAATTAATTGAAATTAAAAATTTAATTAATGATCGCTTTAATCAATTAGATCGCAAGCTTGATGCTACTAAAGCGGAACTCAAACAAGAGATTACAGAGACTAGAGCGGAACTCAAGCAAGATATTACAGAGACTAGAGCGGAACTCAAGCAAGATATTAGCAATGTTAAAGGCGAGATTAAGGCTCTTCAAGCTGAGGTTAAAGGGATAGAAAAAAGATTGTCTAATGTTGAAAACTCTGTAATTAAGATTCCTGAAATCACCGAAAAGTTTGGAGAGTTAAAAAATTGGCGACAAACAGCTTTGATAATTATCGCTGGTGTTGTTAGTGCCTTTCTTGGTTGGATCGCTAGGGCTGGTAGAGTTTAGTTAACGTGAATTCGGAATAAGCTAAAAGTCCTATTCTTTTCAATGCTTCTCTTTTAAGTAGTAGAATCAACAATCTTAAAATAGAGTGAAAGCTTTTTGTTACTGACAATTCAACCATTACGGCAGACGGCACTTAAAGGGGTGAATGCGATTCACCCCACGTTGCCTTGGCTTTGGGGAGGTCGTAACGTCCCCAACAGGCGAGCGCGGGGATGGGGAGACTTTGATAATTGGCTGTTTTGCTGCTTATATTTGCCTTTGTTGCTTTGAAGTCTCCCCTATCCACCCCTGGTGAGGTTGTCTTGGAGGACATTCCCTTGCTCGGTCAGCGTTCCCTTGCGCCCTCAGGTGGCGCGGGGTCTGACCGCTTACGCCGACGCGGGCGTCCTCCGCTTCCTCACTATCGCGAACGCGCGAGATTGGGGTTTGGGGGGAGCTTCCCCCAAGAGCATTTCGGCTTTCATATAAATTTACGAATCAGACAAATTAATTAACGTTAAGTAATCAAATCCCCTAAACGAGAAGTATTGGGTTGGGTTAGGCTTGTAAAGCTTTTAAAAGTTGACAACATACAAATTTGTTCGCCGTAACCGCGAGAGAAAACATAGACAAAATAGGACAGGCTTTCCTCAGTTAAAGGATTTGAGCCGATAATTTTTTCCCTTTGCGGACAAAATACCTCCTAAAAAAGTATTTTTATACTATTTTAAACCTCAAAGTTGAGCGCGAGACACGGCGAGGTTTCCTCGCCATGTGTAATCGCGCTGTTGGGGGTATTTTAGTCGGCGGGAGGGGGCTTCAATAGATCAACATCTGATGCACCAACCCAGTAACTAAAAATAAAAGCCCCCTTCCGCGCCTGTCCTATTTTGTACTAGTTTATTGCACCCCAAC
>JASJDB010000101.1 GCA_030065315.1 Xenococcaceae cyanobacterium MO_167.B52
TACTTATGTAAGTACAGGCAAGATTTGTTAAAGAAATCAAACAACTATTAAGTATTTTCCTGTTAAGCAGAATTAAAGCCTGTTGTAAATGATACTGGTATTGTACGAAAAGTAGCATAGCGGTTGAGTATTTCAACTAGAAACTAAAAATAATTAGGTCTAACTTAACCCAAGCCTAATTGTTGTTATATTAGCTCTGCGCTCTTTTTTTCCGATTTTATTCAATGAATCAAGCTCTATCTAATAAATTTGTTTTAACTACTCCCCTTTATTATGTTAATGATGTACCTCATATTGGTAGTGCGTACACCACTATGGTGGCAGATGCGATCGCAAGATGGCATCGTCTCCAAGGTAAATCAGTTTTATTAATTACTGGAACTGATGAACATGGGCAAAAAATCCAACGTACTGCTGAATCTAAAGGTTTAGAACCCCAGGAACATTGCGATCGCGTAGTTGAGCAATTTAAAACTCTCTGGGAACGGCTCAATATCCAATATGACCGTTTTAGTCGTACTACTGATCCAACCCATCAGATAATTGTTAATGAATTTTTCCAGCGAGTCTGGGACAAAGGAGATATTTATCTGGATCAACAACAGGGTTGGTATTGTGTTTCCTGTGAGGAGTTTAAAGACAAAAGGGAACTAAATGATGATGGCACTTGTCCTTTGCATCCTAATAAGAAAGCAGAGTGGCGCGATGAGGAAAACTACTTCTTTCGTCTTTCTAAATATCAACAACCTTTAGAAGAGCTTTATACCAAAAATCCCGGCTTTATCCAGCCTGATACTAGACGTAACGAAGTATTAAATTTTGTCAAGCAAGGTTTAAAAGATTTTTCCATTTCGCGAGTTCATTTAGATTGGGGATTCCCCATCCCGAACGATCCTACTCATACCATATATGTTTGGTTTGATGCTCTACTAGGCTATGTAACTCCTTTGATTAAAGCGGAACAAGAGGTTAATCTTAGTAATGCTTTAGCCAATTGGTTGCCCTTCAATTTGCACCTAATTGGTAAAGATATTTTACGTTTTCATGCGGTTTATTGGCCAGCTATGTTGATGTCCGCAGAATTGCCTATACCTGAAAGGGTATTTGGTCATGGATTCATTACTAAAGATGGACTCAAAATGGGTAAAAGCCTAGGAAATACCCTAGATCCCTTTGCTTTGGTAGATAAGTATGGTGCAGATGCGGTGCGCTATTACTTTATTAAAGCCATTGAATTGGGAAAAGATGGGGATTTTAGCGAACTTCGCTTTATCGAAGTTTTAAATGCTGATTTAGCCAATAATTTGGGGAATTTACTCAATCGTACTTTGGGAATGCTCAAAAAATACTGTCAAGGTAATTGTCCCCAGCTAACGGCAGCGGACTATCCTGAAACCCATCCTCTAAAATTGATTGGGCAACAATTAGGAGACAAAGTTATTAAAGCCTATGAAACTTTGCAATTTAAATACACTTGTGAAGAAATATTTGCTTTAATTAATGCTGGCAACAAATATATTGATGACAGCGCACCTTGGAGTTTATTTAAACAGGGAAAACAAAAAGAAGTCGAACTAATTTTATATGCCGTATTAGAATCGGTCCGACTATCAGCTTATTTACTTTCCCCCATTATTCCTAATCTCAGTAATGATATTTATCAACAACTAGGTTTTAACCTAGATTTTAATAACAAAACTCAAATAAATCAGTCAACTATTTTTGAGCAGCATTCTCAATGGGGGAAACTTCCAGCAAATAGCAATTTAGGCAAAGCTCGTCCAATTTTTGCCAAAATAGAATTACCAGAAGATGTTTAAGACTTTTTAACTATATCCCTATATATAGCCCTATCAGTCGATAAATAAAGAGGTAGTTTTATTGATGAAAAAATAATTAATTTTTTTCTTTTTATAAAGAGGTTTAAAAAATGTTAGATAATTTTGAAAGCGATCCGATATTTACTCCTGAACAAATCTTAAAAAATCGTGGTCGAGTAGCAATTTTTATTGATGGCTCCAACCTGTTTTATGCAGCTCTTCAGTTGGGAATAGAAATTGATTACAGCAAACTGTTATACCGTTTAACAGAAGGTTCTCGTTTGTTGCGTTCTTTCTTTTATACAGGAGTTGATCGCACAAATGAAAAACAACAAGGATTTTTACTTTGGATGCGTCGTAACGGTTATCGAGTTATCGCTAAAGACTTGGTGCAACTTCCAGATGGCTCTAAAAAAGCCAATCTAGATGTAGAAATTGCCGTAGATATGATGGCTCTGGTCAGTGCTTATGATACCGCAGTTTTGGTGAGTGGGGATGGTGATTTAGCTTATGCAGTGGATGCGGTAAGCTATCGGGGTGCCAGGGTGGAAGTGGTTAGCTTGCGCTCTATGACTAGCGATAGTTTAATTAATGTGGCAGACCGCTACATCGACCTAGATCAGATTAAAGAGGATATTCAAAAAGCGACTAAACCTGCTGAACCTTATCGTTTTTCAGGGTTTGGAATTTTGGGTGAAAATCAAGCCAGTAGTTGATATAGTTTAAAAGAACTATATAGAGCGACTAGTAATCCTACTTTGAACAAAAATAAACCATTAATAAATTACTATTTTTTGAATCGTTTGTTGCTTCTGTCGGGATTGCTATTGGGAGTTTGCGCTTGTCAACCTGTCAATAGAGAAACCAAGTCTGAGAACCCATCAAAAGTTATTACTGGTCGTTCTGATACTGAGTTACTTCTCAATAACGCCATTCTTGAACAATCTAATAGTGAGGGAAATTTGCAGTGGAAAATTAAGTCAGAAGTCACTATTTATAGTGATGACCGCAAAACTGCTGACCTAGAGAGGGTGACTGGAAATTTACTCCAAGATGGCAAAATTATCTTAAAAGTTAAAGGAGATCGAGCAGAAGTCAAAGATAATGGTAATTTAATTTTCTTAAAAGGCAACGTGGTTGCTACTGACACCCGCAATCAAACAATTATTCAAAGTGATCTCGCAGAATGGCGACCCTTAGAAGATATTTTAGTACTAACTGAAAATTTGCAGGGTAGTCACGAAAATATTAATTTAAGAGGCAATAGGGCAACTTATTTTACCGATACAGAAAACTTAGAGCTATTGGGTGAAGTCGTTGTAGATACGATTAATCCTTTTTTGAGATTAGAAACAGACCGCTTAGTTTGGTATATTCCCCAAGAAAAGATTATAGGTAACAAACCTTGGCGAGTGGTGCGTTATGAAGGAACAGTTGTTACAGAAAGGTTAATATCCGATGGAGGAGAATGGGATTTATCTACCAAAACCCTTACCTTAACAAAAAACATTGAGTTGATTTCCCTAGCACCTCCCATACAGATAGCTACAGATTCAGCAAAATGGAATTATGAAAAAAGTACTATAATAAGCGATCGCCCGATTCAAATTTTTGATCGTCAACGTCAAATCAGAATTACAGGTAATCGAGGTGATATGGATTTGACTACCAATATTGCCAATCTGACTCAAGGAGTCAAAGGGAATAGAAAGATTAATCCAGCAAAATTTTATGCTGATGATTTAACTTGGAACATTCCTACTCAAATTATCGATGCTAGAGGTAATGTTTTTTATGAGCAAAGCTCTCCTCCTTTACAATTAACAGGAGATAAAGCAGTAATCAAGATTGAAGAAAATAATGCAGTAGTTAGCACTGATCGAAATAATAAGAGAAGAGTTATTTCGGTATTTAGCGATCGCTAAAAAACTTAATTTTCAGATGAATAAAATATATCAATTAATTTTAGTTACTGGTTGTTTAATACTTTTATGTTGTAGTTCAAACTTAACTTGTTTACCCGCAGCAGCAGTATTACGAGAACATCATGAAAGCCCTGGAGTATTACGTTATCATGCTCACACTTCTGTTAAAGATAATAAGGGAATGACATGGCAAGTAGTTCTTTTCCCTGAATATCAATCCAATAGAGTGGTCAAGTATCATTTACGATTAGTGGGATTTCCAGGAATAGCTCAATTTATCCACCCTCAACCCTTAGAAATTATTACTTCAAGGGGCGAAGTTCTAAGCGCGAAAGATATGCTTTCAGACTCATCTTTCGCACCCAATGTAGGGGAATTTGATTTGACCAGCTTATTGCCCATACTACCGTCAAAAGGCTCTTTAAAGCTTTCAACCATACTTGATGATGGTTCTGATTTATGCCTTTCTATTCCTGAATCTACTTTAATTGAATGGGAGTGGTTAGCAAGATAGTAATGCAATACTGTTCGGTTAAGCTCGAAAACACCCGTTCAGGAGGAATTTAGAATTTAGAATTTAGAATTTAGAATCAATTTTGAGCTTTAGTATTTTTAATAATTGCATGAAGAATAGAGATTAATTCATTAGATTCATTTAGGAGAGGAAGTAATCTTTGTTCTAGCTTTTTCTCAGTAGCAATTAATATTTTCAACCAATAATTTGTCTCTCTAGCTTCTTTGAGAGAAATACTCATTTTATGAATAAAATCTGGTTTGCTTTCTGCGTTTTGTGCTTCTTCAACATTCGCTCCAATACTTGTTCCAGAGCGTATTAATTGTTTACTTAAGTCATATCCTGTCCCCCCGTGTTCTCTCGGAAATTTACAGAGTTTAACTATTCTTATGCTAAAATTTAGCGTTCTTTCTTGTATATCTTTTTTGGGCATTTTTGGTCATACATATTTGACTAATTTATTGATATTTTAGTCTATTTATTAATAGAAAGCTCTGGTAATTATTTTTTTCTAAATTCTAAATTTGACTCACCATATGACTTTTAAGCCTAAACGAACAGTATTGGATAGTAATGAATAATCAAATAAGTACCTAATTACCCATTACTAGAAATTAATTAATCAATTTCTATAGATTCTAATTTTAGTTCTTGAAACTGCTCTCGAATCTCTCTTAATTCTTCTTCTGTTTCTACTTCCTCCAGTTTGTTTTTCAGGATTAAACTTTGTTCTTTTAAAATGTCGTATCCTACCAGACTTTTTTCTAGTAGAAATACATTGTTATTTAATTGGATGAGAACAGTAATAATTCCTATTACTAAAATAGCACTTCTTCTATAAGGAGGTTGCAATATTTCCATGCCTAGAAAAGTTATAATTACTGTCATTACGATAGTAGATATAGCAGAAATACTGTGAGAAAATTCATTGCGTTTTTTGGCTGATTCCCATTCTTCATATCTCTCATCAATTGCTTCTTCTAAAGACTCTTTGGCTTCTTCAAAAGATACTTCTTCTCCAGATTCAGAGTCTCTTTCTTCAGCAGATTCTCCCCTTTCTTCTCTTTCTCCAGATTCAGATTCTCTTTCTTCAGCAGATTCTTCCCTTTCTTCTCTTTCTCCAGATTCAGACTCTCTTTCTTCAGCAGATTCTTCCCTTTCCCCACTTTCTTCCCTTTCTCCGCTCTCTTCTCTCTCTTCTCGTTCTCTAGATTCTTCCCTTTCCTCTCTTTCTTCCCTTTCTTCTCGTTCTCTAGATTCTTCCCTTTCTCCTCTTTCTTCTTCCTGAGCGACGATAAACTCCTGATTGGTATCTTGCGGACTATACCCGAAAGACTCTCCCGTAGGTAACCATGCTGAACTAAAGAAGGTTAAGATAAGACTCAACATAAATGTGGTTAGAGTCAGATATCTAAATCTACCCCATCCATTGACTTTCTGTTTGAATATTCTCTCTTTCTTAGGAGAATAATTGTCTAAATTTTTTTGATTCATAATCACTACTCACACTTAAATTTCAGACTTTCGGGTTTTTCCCAGTTATAAACTTATTTCTTGATTATTGGGAAGACTATATATTTACTGACAAACTGGAGCAATTATCAATATCTTATGATTCAAAAACAATACAAATGCACAATATTTTGAAAAAAAAAATAGTTGACAATCTACCATAACTAGACTGGTAATCTAATCTAGTCATAGCCCAGATTAGATTGATTATACTATGCAACTAGAACCTATCCTGAACGCTAGGAACGAGTGAACTTCCCGCGCCTATTAGTTATGGTTTTCTTATATGATATTGTTAGACTAAAATTATCATCTTTTGGGGTTTCGTGATTGGAAGAACTCTTGCTGGACGCTATTACATCGTAAAAAAGCTGGGAAATGGTGCTTTTGGTCAAACTTATTTGGCGGAAGATACCCAAACACCAGATAAAAAGCGTTGTGTTGTCAAACAGCTTAAACCTATTCAAGAAGATGAATTTACTTTAAGGGAAGCTAAGAGATTATTTAAAAGAGAAGCAGAGGTATTAAGCAAGCTAGGTGATGAAAATTCTCAAATCCCCCGACTTTTAGCTTATTTTGAAGAAGATAGAGAATTTTATTTAGTACAAGAATTTATTGAGGGAAACGATCTCAGTACAGAAATTGCAGTAGGAAAGATTTTAGAAGAAGCTGAGGTAATTCAGATTTTAGATGAATTGTTAGATATTCTCAGTTTTGTACATCAACAAAAGACCATTCATCGAGATATCAAACCCTCAAATATTATGAGGCGAAAAAAAGATGGAAAACTGGTTTTAATTGATTTTGGTGCGGTAAAAGAACTTTCTACACAAATAGTAAATGCTCAGGGTTTAACGAGTCTTACTATAGCAATTGGCACTCCTGGTTATATGCCCAGCGAACAAAGTCAATCTCGTCCTAAATTTGCTAGTGATATTTATGCTTTGGGAATGATGGCAATTTTTGCTCTTACGGGGATTAATCCTGATAATTTTCCGAAAAATCATGAAACCGAATCAATAATTTGGCGAGACAAGGCTCAGGTTAGTAATGAGTTAAGAAATTTTATCGATACAATGGTTAAATATCATTTCCGAGAACGTTATACTTCTGCTATTGAAGTAAAACAAGCTCTAAAACAATTATTATCTAAGAAAAAGTCAGATATTTTAGATTCTACTTTTATTACTCCCAAGTCCAAGAAAACTAAAATAATTGCTATACCAGTTATTCTAATTATAGCTTTAGCTGGAGGTGGCTATTATTGGTTGAATAAATCTCAACCCGTTCCCATAGTTTATGAAAATAGCGAATATGCAATACAGCTAAAATATATCGATAATTGGCGCGTTGTACCGAGAAAAACTCTTTTTGAGCCTCTTGCTAAATTCTATCCGCCAGAGAAAAAAGTTAAAGATACTTCTGTTGAAGTTCATTTCGATATTGTTAATCTTCCTCCTGGTACTTCTCTTGAGCAGTTTACTAACAAAACTATTAGTAAAATAATCGAATTTCCCGAAGCCAAAATTATTGATTCTCGGCGTATTGAGTTAAAAGATAAAATTGCTCATCGAGTTGTTTATACCAGGAAAGATAGCAGTGGCGATTTTATCAGTAAACATTTGCAGATTTGGTTTTTAGAAGCTAATAAAGCCTATCTTCTGGTTTATTCTGCTCCTGAAGCTAGGTATGATGATTTTGTTACAACTGTAGAAGATACGATGATTCCTTCTTTAGTTGTTGAAGATTGAACTTGTTTGATTATCACTGCAATCGCCACACCTTGATAGTTTTGTCCAAGCTACCGCTAACAATCTTGTCCCCACTCACTGCTAAACTATAAACCGAACTAGAATGTAATGCATTTGTTGTATAGGCAAGTTGGTATTGACCAGAATTTACTTGACCAAGGATTGAGAGATTAGGATTAAAAAATCCTGTAATAGTGGTGTTTAGAGGAATGGTAACTCTTATAGCTTCTTGATTTACTTTAAGGCTATCTTTAGCAGCAAGAAATAAATTTATGGGAATTCCCCTGCTAATATCTCTCCCTGTTTTACGATCTCTTTTTGTCAGTCCATTTATAGCAATTAAATTACCTTTTTCATCTAATACCGCACCGCCACTACTCCCAGGAAGAGTTTGATTGGTATAGATTAGACCATAACCTTTTTGGGATTGATTACCTTCTGCAATACTCCTAATTTCGCCAGAAATAATATCCACGTGGGTTTGTTGCTCAGGAAATCCCGCTACATATATTGTTTGTAAAGGATTGATACTATCAGAATTTTTGATTTTTGCTAGTCGATAATTTTTGCTACTTTGAAATTTAACAATTGCTAAATCTAGATTAGGAATCTCGATTCTACTAGTAACCTGATGCTTTGTTCCATCGTGGGTAAGAATTTCATAGTTAGCATCTATAGGTACTACGTGCTTATTAGTAACAACAGAATAAACATTTCCTGCTTTCTCAAAAATTACCCCAGAACCATTACCATAGCCCGTAATCTTAACAGTAATATTTTCCGCAATATTATTAATTTTGCTAATGTTTTGCGCTATAGCTAGTTGAGGTTGAGCAATAGCTATAGTAGTGATTATGGCAGTGGATAATTTATAAAAAGACATAGAAATATTAAAAAGATTTATATTGATCTTGATTAATTTTTTAGTTCCTCTGCTTAAATTACATGGATTATGAAGTTTAGATAATTCAGTTATCGAGCAATACACGCACCAGATTACTGATTTAACCAAGATTCAATATTAACAAAGACTACACCATCAACTTCTGTAACTAATTGTTCGGAATTTTCTTTATCGCTAAGATACACAGGGGAATCAGTCATTGCCCACATTCTACTATCTAAAATTCTGGTGAGAGTTTCATTAGCATCACTACCAGGTTTTAAAGTGATTAATAATCCATTAGGAAGACAAGAGCCTCCTTTATATGCAGCGACACAAATTACAGGGTAATTGTTGAGAGTTGAAGTTCTGAGATATTTAAGTGTGCCATTATTATTAAATTTATTAAACCTAGCAGTAACTTCTAAACATCTTGCGAGGGGAGTATAGGGAGGAGGAAAAGAGCCATCGTACCATGTAATCATCGGAATTTCTCCTAGATCAGTCCGCATTATGGTTGTTTTTTGCACTTTATTGCAATAAAAGGTTGTTTCTGAATAGGCTGGTTTAATAGTATTAACAGTACTTAATCCGATTCCGAGCAGCAAGGTAGTGGTAGTTATTATATTGTGGTTCATAATTTTACCGAATGGTTCAATATATTTATATGTCTGGCAAGAATAATTTGAGCAACATTCTAAATATACTACTAAGACAAATCAGTAATTACCTGATCGCATAACCTACCCATGTCATTAAACTAAGAAGAGAAATGCTATGCTTGACAATTCCCAATAACTGCATTGATAGTTTAGATTTAATGGTTATGGCGATTATATCCATAATACTATGCAACTAGAACCTATCCTGAACGCAAGGAAGGAGTGAACTTCTCGTGCTTATTAATTATGGTCTTCTTCTATCTTCTGGTTTATTCTGCTCCTGAAACTAAGTATGATGATTTTGTTACAACTGTAGAAGATACGATGATTCCTTCTTTAGTTATTGAAAATAGAGTTAATAAGTAAGAATGCCAACAATAAAGTATCAGGGAAAAACAGTAACTTGCACTGAAGGTGCCAATCTGCGTAAGGTTCTACTAGAAAATAAACTCCCTCTCTATAACGGTAATGCTAAATATATTAACTGTAGAGGGATTGGCAGTTGTGGTACTTGTGCCGTAGAAATCAAGGGTAATGTTTCCCCTGCCAACTGGAAAGACCGAGGAAGGCGATCTCTTCCTCCCCATTCTCCTAGCCAAAATCGCCGTTTAGCTTGTCAAACTAAAGTTTTAGGAGACATTGAAGTAATTAAATATGATGGCTTTTGGGGACAAGGGGATCAAGCTAAAACTAATAATTAATTTGTTTGGCATAGGCGAACAGTTGTTAGCCCCTGATTTGCCTTTAAAGTAATTTATCATATAGTTCCGATCTCAGTTCAGTATTACTCCAATCTTTGAGAAACTCTCGAATCTTGGTGCGACTCATTCGGTAGCAAACACTCAATGAAGCAATGAATGTTGCTAAGACTGCTCCTATTAATATATGTTCTGTTAGTTGTAAATCTTTATTCCTTCTGAGTTCTGACTTGCTAAAACGCATTTAAAATGCGTTTTAGCTTATCCAATCACCGTGTTGTGAGTTACTATCCTAAAGCCAAATAATTGTGGTTCTAGTTCCAGGACGATTAAATTTAACGCTTTTTTTACTATTATCTAAATATTTATTTTCTTGTGGTTTTGTTAAAAAAATATAAGAATAGTTAAGTAAAAAAATCTCTATCTAAATAAATGAAAGTTGCTTGGCATGGGACTTTGAACAAATACAAAGTATGAAGGCACCCTTAGATCCTATTAATCATAAGTTAAGTTTAATTATTGCATTGTTAATTATTGCATTTTGGTTAGTAAACACTTTTATCTGCTTACATACTGATTTGAATAAACTTTCCTGGTTGTTATTATGTATTTTGATTTTGGGACAAACTTTCCTTAGCACTGGACTCTTTATTACTGCACACGATGCCATGCACGGACTGGTTTATCCTTTAAATCCGCGTTTAAATGATTTTATTGGTGCTATTGCGCTAAACTTGTATTGTTTATTTTCCTATCAAAACTTCAAAAAGCTGCATTCTCTACATCATAATTTTCCAGCGACAAATCTTGATCCTGACTATCATGATGGTGTTCATTCCAGTTTTGGGAATTGGTATATCAAGTTTATGAAAACATATATCAATTGGTCAGTGATGCTTAAGTTAACACTGGTAATAAACGGATTAGTTTATATTTTTCATATCTCACGATTAAATATAAGTTTATTTTGGGGATTATCCCTATTTCTTAGCTCATTTCAGTTATTTATTTTTGGTACTTTTTTACCTCATCGACAGCAAGAAAAAGGTAAAGGTATTCAGAGTCTAAGTGTGTCTCCTTTGTTTTCTTTTATTGCTTGTTATCACTTCAGCTATCACTGGGAACATCATCAATATCCTTATCTACCTTGGTGGAAAATTCCTTCAGTGAAATCTAACACATAGATTGGGAATAATAATCCCTGAAAAATTTCCTGAAAATCTTGTTTAAGAAGCCCTAAATCCATCTTTTTGATTAAGCGTAATGATGAGCAAATAATGTGGAACCTATTTTATCGCAATACTCGACTTCTAATTCTAACTATCTGTCTGATCTTAGTTTGGGGTCTTTTTTCCTTTCAAGCCTTGCCACGTATTGAAGACCCTCAACCTAGTCTGTGGCTGAGTCAAATTACTACCCAATTCCCTGGAGCCAGTGCCGAGCGGGTAGAATCTCTAGTGACAGAAAAAATAGAACAGGAATTATTAGAAGTTAAGGGGATTAAATCTATTGTTTCTACTTCACGTTTGGGCAGTTCGAGCATTATGGTTGAACTCAAGGACAATGTAAGAAATATTAATGAAGTCTGGTCTCGCGTGCGAGATCTCCTCACTGATATTGCCCCACAACTGCCACCAGGAGTATCTGCTCCCCAATATGAGGAGATACCGCTTAAATCTGATGCACTGATTGTTGCTCTAACCTGGGAATTAGAGACTCCCAGCAATCCTGCTATCTTACGCCGTCATTCAGAACAACTCAAAGAACAACTCTACGCTCTAGGCAGTGTAGAAGAAATCAAGTTTTGGGGAGCTCCAGCTGAAGAAATACAGATTGAAATCAACCAGACCGATTTAAGTTTTTTAGGTCTTACCCCCCAACAACTCTCTCAACAAATCCGCCTCAGCGATGCTAAGGTCTCTTCAGGAACATTTCGTAGCAGCAACAATGACCTCCTAATTGAAGTAGAAAGCGAGCTAGACTCTTTAGAGCGAATTCGACAAATTCCCATTCTCGTTGGCACTAACTCAGAGCAGTTAATCCGTTTGGGAGATATTGCCACAGTCACCAAAGGCATCCAAAACCCATCGAAAGAACTAGCTATAATCAATGGACAAACTGGTATTGCTCTAGCCGTCCGCATCGAATCAGGTCAACGAATTGATCGATGGATGAAGCGGGCACACCAAACCCTAGAAGAATTTCGCCGCAGTAAGCCACCTGGTATTGGCTTGCACCTGCTTCTCGACCAGAACCAATATGTAGAAACCCGCTTGAATCGTCTGTTCCAAAATCTCTGGCTTGGTACCCTATTAGTTGTTACCACTACAGTATTCCTCATGGGGGTAAAATCCGCCCTAGTTGTCGGAGTCTCTCTTCCTCTCTCAGTGATGATAGTCTTTGGAGGAATGAATGTGCTGGAGGTTCCCTTAGATAATACATCAGTTACTGGACTGGTCATTGCTCTAGGAATGTTGATTGATAATGCCATTGTCGTTGTCGATGAAATGGACCATTTACTAAGAAAGGGGCTTTCCCCTTTACAGGCAATACCCAAAACAGCAAGCTATCTGGCAATTCCCCTATTGGCATCCACCTTAACAACAGTTTTAACCTTTGCCCCCATGCTCCTGGCTCCTGGGTTGACTGGTGAATTTGTGCGCTCCCTGGCCTTAAGCGTAATTCTAGCCCTTCTCAGTTCCCTACTGTTATCCTTAACCGTCATCCCAGCTCTCAATGGTTGGATGAGTCCCAGAACCACAAAACCTAGCATAATCAGAGTCAGTCAGAATCGAGTCTTCAAACCTCCAGCTTTAGAATCGCTGAAAAGCTTTTGGTCAAAAGGTTTCTCTCTAGGCAAATTAACTAAAGTTTATCGGCAAACCCTGACTGCTGTTTTGATGCGCCCTGTTTTGGGAGTATTGCTTGCTCTAGTTTTGCCAGTTACCGGGTTTCTGATGGCTGCTGATGTACCACAGCAGTTCTTTGCTCCAGCAGAACGAGACCAGTTCTACATTGAGTTGGAACTCTCTTCCTCGGCTTCTCTAGAACAAACTAAATCTGTTGTGGAGG
This sequence comes from Xenococcaceae cyanobacterium MO_167.B52, assembly GCA_030065315.1. Taxonomy (GTDB): domain Bacteria; phylum Cyanobacteriota; class Cyanobacteriia; order Cyanobacteriales; family Xenococcaceae; genus JASJCP01. Next base: position 12,838 of record JASJDB010000101.1, read on the forward strand.
AAGCAACTGAGGTAATTAGACAGCATCCTAAAGTAGCTAATGTTTACTGGTTTTTAGGAACTCACGCCCCCGCTTTTTATTACACTATAGCCCCCACTGGTATCAAAGGTGGCATAAGTAATTATGCCTCGGCCATGGTTCAAACCACTTCTGCTACCGAAAGCCGTCAAGTGATTCGTAGCTTACAACAAGAACTCGATTTAGCCTTTCCTGCTGCTAAAATCTTGGTGAAGCAACTGGAGACGGGACCTCCAGTTGCTCCGATTGAACTAAGGCTCTACGGCCCTAACCTAGACACTCTAAAAGAACTGGGCAACCGAGCCCGAGCAGAACTGGTACAAGTAGCCAATGTGACCCACACCAGCACAAGTTTAAGAGCAGATTTGACCAAACTGGCTCTTGTTGTAGATGAAGAACAAGCCCGACTGACTGGATTGGATCACACCCAAATTGCCCAGCAATTAGATGCTAACCTGGAAGGGAATCTAGGCGGTTCTATTCTCGAAGAAAATGAAGAACTCCCCCTGCGAGTTCGCCTCGACCAAAACGATCGCGACAATCTCAACCAGATCGCAACCCTCGATCTATTGCCAAACACACCATCATCTTCAGAATTCTCTTCTTCCATCCCCTTATCAACCTTGGCTCAACTCACGCTGGTTCCCGAAACCGCTACTATCACTCGACGCAATGCTCGGCGGGTAAACATGGTTCAAGGTTTGGTCACTGCTGGCACTTTACCGTCAACCGTCTTAGCAGACTTCAAAGAGCGTCTTTTGCACAGTAATTTTCAACTCCCTCCAGGCTATTCTCTGGAATGGGGTGGAGAAGCAGAAGGTCGTAATCAGTCAGTGGACAACCTGATGGCTGGAGTAGTACCCCTGATGTTCTTGATGCTTGCCACTCTCGTTCTCTCGTTCAACTCCTTCCGCTGTGCCGCAATCATCTACCTAGTAGCCATTGGTTCCATCGGTCTAGCCTTAGCATCTCTGTGGTTCTTTGGTTATCCCTTCAGTTTCATGGCCGTCTGCGGGATTGTCGGTTTGATTGGAGTGGCCATTAATGACTCCATAGTCGTCCTGGCTGCCCTGCGTGCTCACCCTCAAGCTCGTAATGGCGATCGCAACGCTATGGTAAAAGTCATTGTTCGCTCCACCCGTCACGTACTCACAACAACCATCACTACTGTCGCTGGGTTCACCCCCATAATTGTTGATGGTGGAGAATACTGGCCTCCTTTAGCTATTTGTATCGCAGGAGGAGTTGGTGGTGCTACTCTTTTAGCATTATTCTTTGTTCCCTGTGCCTACTTACTGCTTATAGGTCGAAATAATACCCCTTCTCTCAAACTTTTGCTCAACAAAAATCATTTCAATTATCAAAATTAATTCACTAGGCTAAGGGATGGGAGGATATCGAAATTTATGGAGTGAGCCATGAAAATTGGTTATCTAGTTTCTTAAAACTACCTTTTGGAATTCCCACGGCGGATACC
>JASJDB010000102.1 GCA_030065315.1 Xenococcaceae cyanobacterium MO_167.B52
TTAGAATGCAGAATTTAGCCCTAAAGGCACTAAAGTATTCCCTTCGGTCATTCCCTATCGGTCAATTCAGAAAGGTTTAAGCTAATTCTACGCTTTAAACTAAAACTATACTTTGGTAAGCGGATTTAGTATCAAACTAATTCCCCTAATTTATCGAGCAATTCTTGCTCATTATAGGGTTTGGCAAAATAAGCGGAAGCTCCTAGATTAAAAGCAAGTTTGTAATGTTTTTCGTTACTTCGGGAAGTTAAGATAATGATTGGGAGACGCTCTAACTGCGGTTGATCTTTGATTATTTCCAGAACCCCATAACCATTAAGCCGAGGCATTTCCAGATCACAAATAACTCCTTGTACTGCCAGCCCAGCAAGCAATTTTTCTACAGCTTCTTGACCATCTTTGGCTTGTTCCACTTGATAACCAGCTTTTTCCAAGGTTAAGCTCAGATAGCGACGCACATTGATTGAGTCATCTACTACTAAAACAGTTTTGGTTCTAGGAATACTGAAGCTTTTTCTGGGAGCCTGAGTAGACTGATTCTTGGTAGCAGAATTTTTTAAACACTCTTGGATTAGTAAATTGGGATCGATTAAAGGAATAACTTTACCATCTCCAAAAACCATAGAGCTAATCACTCCAGGTGGTAAAGGAATAGGGCTATCAATTGATCTGATTGTAGATTCTTGTTCTTGCCAAAAACGACTTATTTGTAGTGCTGCAACTGATTGTTCATCTCCTACTACCAAAGCGGTAGTTTGATTTATAGCAGGACTACCAGTCAAAGTGAAATTGTTATGAACATGGTTATAAACTAAAGTTTTTTCTATTTCTAATAAAGGGATTTCCCTACCATGCCAATTTATATATTTGGTATCTTCTAAAGGTTTGATTATTGCTGATTCTAAAGAAGGCAAAAGTTCCTGAATAGTATCAGCAGGAATAGCAAAAATAATTCCTTCTTGTTCGATGATAGCCACTCTGAGAATTGATAAAGTAAAAGGAATTTTGAGGGTAAATTTGGTAAATTTTCCTGGCTCTGTAGTTACTTGAATCTCACCATTCATTTCTTGGACATTAGCACGAACAATATCCATCCCCATTCCTCTACCAGAGAGTTCACTGACTTCTTTGGCAGTAGTAAATCCAGGCTCAAAGATAAAGTCAAGTAATTCTGTTTCTGAGATGTGTCTGACTTGTGATGAGGGAATTCCCATTTCCGAAAGGCGATCGCAAATTCGGTCAATCGATATACCACAACCGTCGTCGGTAAAGGTAATTAGAGTATAAGTACCTTGATTACTAGCTTGGATGGTAATGGTTCCTGAGGGGTCTTTTCCTTGGGCGATTCGAGTTTCTCTTTCTTCTATGCCATGATCAAAGGAATTTCGTAACAGATGGATTAGACAATCTCCTAGAGGTTTAACGCAAGTTCTGTCTATAAGAGTATTGTCTCCTAAAATTTTAAGCCTAACTTGCTTGTTAAATTTAAGATTAAGATCGCGAATTACTCGGGGAAACCTTGTAACTATTTCGCCAAAGGGTAACATTTGAGTAGTAGTAACATTACCCTGCATGAATTGGGTCGTATAGTTGAGGTTGCGAACTGCTTGATTAATTTCTTGTATTTCTAATTCTAAGTCTGTTCCAACTTCTTGAAGTTGAACTATAGTTTCTATTTGTTCTTGACAGATTAAATGAATATCATGGTAGTGATCCATTTCCAAAGGATCGAAGTTTTTACTTAATGATTTATCTTCTGCAATATAATCTCTATTTAATCTACTAACTGAATTTCCTAGAGGTTGCCCTTGGGTCATGCTAGATTCTCTCTCTTGCCAAGATTTTGCTAAAAATCCTCCTACAGAGGCTCTGTCATACCATTGTTTTAATTGAGCGTTAGAACTTTCCATCTGACTAATTCTTTGATTGATCAGGGAAGCCACGTTTTGTAATTGTTTTAATCGGAGATTGATCGCATTCCGGTCTAAGATTAGTTGCTCAAAAAGATTATTAAATTCTTTTAGTTGGGTCAGGGGAACTTTTGCCATCTTACTGGCAGATAAATCTTTTTGGGAGGAAAAGTTATTACTTTCTGCTTCAATGCTGGTTAAGGATTTTTCTTCAATATCCAATTCAAAAGCAGATTGGAGTTCATTTAGTTCTACAGTCTGATCTTCTCCCTGCTCCAATTCTAGTTGGGTTTGTGCTGTATCCAATTCAAAAGCAGATTGGAGTTCATTTAGTTCTACGGTCTGATCTTCTCCCTGCTCCAATTCCAGTTGGGTTTGTGCTGTGTCCAGTTCAAAAGCAGATTGGAGTTCATTTAGTTCTACAGTCTGATCTTCTCCCTGCTCCAATTCCAGTTCGGTTTGTGCTGTGTCCAATTCAAAAGCAGATTGGAGTTCATTTAGTTGTAGAGAATCATTTTCTCTATCTTCTAAGATGGGTAGTTCAATATTGGCTGGGATATTATCTATGAATTTGTTTTCTCTTAGAGTAGAGGGTAATTTATCAATACTTCCCCGCAAAACTAAGGCGTGGGAGCGTCTCCAGATTTTGAGTGCTTCATTTGCCAAGGGAACTAGTTCTGGAAGTGGCAGATTCTGAGCTTTTTGAGCGATCGCTTGAGATAATTCAACAAAAGGTTCGAGATTTGCCATCTTACCAAAAGCGATTAATTCTTGAGCGGTTACTCCTAATTCTTGGGACAGTTCCCAGCCTGCTAATTCGGATAATTGAGCTTCAAATCGGTCTAAAACCGTATCTACCCCTTCCTCAAAAATTAGTAAAGCTGGATCGACTCCTTCATTTTGAGTCATTAAGACATCTTCATCTTTTGCTTGTAATTCCCCCAGGTGTTCTTGTAACTGGTCAAAAATCAAGGTGTAACGCTCTGCTACGGGGATCTCTTCGAGATTCCTGAGTGTCTCGTTTTCGGCGAGATCCCGATCCCATACAGAGGAATCTTTAACCTCTACTCCTCGGCGATTTAAGTCCCCAATAACCCGCAGACAATCCACACTTTCTAATAAAAGAGTTTCTACCTCAGTGGTAATTTCACGACCAACATAGCGCACCCGCAAAACTTTCAAGAAATCTTCGAGGCGATGGGCGACTTGACTCAAAATAGAAAACCCCATCATAGCAGCACCACCTTTGATCGAGTGAGCGGAGCGTAGAACTAAATCTATTTTCTGGGGTTCAACTATATTGCTAGCCAAACCCAAGAGATGGGATTCCATATCCTCAAAATAGTCATCAGCCTCATCAAGAAAATTTAAGCGGATTTGTTGTTCTGTATCCATATTGCTGAAGTTTATTGAGCTACTTTAAATTTGGCTACCGCCAACTCTAGCTTTTCAGCTATTTCTGCTGTTTCTACAATTGATTGTGCAACTTTATTAGAAGATATGGAAGTGGCTTCCGATAACTGAGCAATTTTCTGCATCAAATCGGTTACATTTTGGGAAGTATTTGCCTGAGATATAGTAGTTTGGGAGATAGACTCCATTAAGTGATTAATGGCTTGAGATTTTTCCAATACTATTTGTAAACTATCTTTAGTAGATTCAACCCGCTTGGTGGATTCAATCACTTGGGTAGTACCCAATTCCATAGCGTGACTTACTTCCAGGGTTTCAGCTTGGATCTGTCCCACCATACTGGCAATCTTTTTAGTTGCTGCTGCCGATTGCTCTGCCAGTGTCCCCACTTGTTCGGCAACGATAGTAAATCCTTGTCCATACTGACCAGCACGTCTGGCTTCAACACTGGCATTGATTGCCAACACATTGGTCTTGAGGGCAATTTCTTCAATAAAAGAAACTACTTGGGAGATTTTTTGAGCAGATTCTCCTAAACGCTTCATTTTCTTAGCTGTTTTCCCTACAGTAGTACGAAGTTCGAGGATACTATCTACGGTCAAGTCTATATTATCACTACTGTTTAATACTGTATTAAAAGTGTCATCGGCAATTTGCTCTGCTTGTTTGGCATTTTCTGCTACTTCTTGAATCGACTGGGACATCTGTTGTATCGATAGCAAGGTATCACGAGTTTCTTTAGCTTGAGCGGTAGCTTGATCTGCTAAAAAACGAATTTCCGATTCATTTTGCTCTAAAGAATTACCCACCTGACTAGTTGATTGTTTGGTTTCAATCGCAATTTCTTTGAGGCTATCAATAATGGCGTTAAATAAATCGGCAACAGTACTCATTTCCAGAGACTGCAAGCTAGCTCTCACTGTCAAGTCTCCTTCGGTGGCAGCTGAAACTTCATTGATTAGGATATAAATTGCTTTTTCTAGTTGTTCTTTTGCTCTGCGTTGTTCATTAGTTAGGGCTTTTTGTTTTTGGAGAGATTCTTTAATCTGTTTAATGAGATTATTAAAGTTATCTGCCAGAGTATGTGTTTCTAATGTCCCTTCTAGACTGGCTTCCAATTCTAAATTACCTTTTGCCATTTCTTGGGTAGTAGCAGATAAATTGCTCAAAGGTTCAGCAAGTTGTTTGGCTAGGAGCAGAATTAGGCTAATAGAAACCATACCCAGAACAATAGCAGTCAGACCAAACACTAATACTAAACTCTGTGCTGTGGTAGGTACAACTAGATAATCAACTAAACCAATTGACACTAGAGAAGTGTTGGGAATCGTAGCTAAACTATAAATTTTGTTTTTAATGCTAAATACAGTGACAATAATGGTGTCATCAAATATTTCTTCTTCTCGAATATTGAATTCGGAAAAATCCAATTTTTGGAGGATGGATTTTTCCCCGTCCTCCAAACTTATCTGATTCTCCATGATATTTACTAGAATCCTAGCGATCTCTAGAATTGGTTCACCACCTACTACTATTTCCACCCCTTGAATTTTTACTTCTGGTGACTCTTGGATTGGAATTTTAACAGTATTAGCGTCGATGTTACCTAAAATCAAGCCATTAGTGGAGTCGATAATTTGAAACTGATAGTATTGTTCGTACTCTCCATCTAAATAAATACCAAGGTCATAATTTAAAGTTTGGATCGGAATACTGGCTCGAATTACCCCAATAAATTCGTCGGTTTCAGGATTTTTAACCGCTTGGGATAGAGTTAACAAATCGCGATTGGTAGATTCATTAAATCCCAATTCTTCAATTACTCGTCCTTCTTGCTGAGTAGCTTGCCACCAAGATTCATTTCTTTGCACAAAATCCTCAGACTCGCTACTAAAGGCGATATTGTAGCCATTTTTTTCAGTTAATAAGATTTCAACTATCCTTGTTGATTTAACCATCTGTCGTAGATAGTTATTGATGTAATCGTTAGTTGTCAATAATTTAGTACTAGCAAAATTGTCCTCTAATTTAGCAATGGATTGTTGAGTTAATTCTTCTTCTGTAGCCTTTTTTGCCCCTGCTTCCATAGATTGAATCACTTCAGGATTGGCAGCAATTAAATCGATAATTTGAAAAGATTCTCGAATAAAACTGGTAATTGTCTTACTTGCCAAGAGAGTATCAGTTTCGATATCTCCTTCCAACTCCTCGATAATTTCGCTTCTAGCACCACGTTCAATCAGATTGTATCCGATGGTACTGGCAATAACTAAGGGAAGTAGTACTACTGGCAAAATAGTAGTCAGCAAACGGCGACGCAGAGTATGAATTCCCTGAAATTTGGTTACAGAATCGACTTCTAATTCTGAGCCAATAGACTCTAGTTCATTATTCATAGGGAGCAGAAATTATGTTTGTATTCTTTTAACAGGAAATAATGCCAACTTTCAATTAATATTGAGTTTGGCTAAAGTGTCTGATAGACAATTAAAATCTAAGATGGGAGTTGTTGTTTTCTCCAACTGTGCTGCACCAGAGAGATAGGGAATGAGATGAGAGGGTAATCCCTCTAAAGAGGAATCGATTTCTTCTGGTGTTAGGCGGACAATTCCTTGTAAATGGGTTACAGCTAGACCAAGATAAATTGGTTTTTCCCATCTAGTTTGCAATACTATGATCTGATACTGGCGATAAAAAATTGACTGGGAATGCAATCTTAGTAATTCTGCCAAATCAAAAACACAAAATACCTGGTTTTTACTATTCATAATGCCAATGACTGACTCTGGCATATTGGGCAAAGGAGTTATCCTATTAGCTTCAGCTAGTAAAGACTCTCGCACTTGTTCCATTGATAAGAGAAAGGTCATATTGGAGATAACTTTTTTCCCTTGCCGAAGATAATCTCTTGGGAGGGAATTAACTCTTGTGGTGAGTTGAAATCGAATATAAGCATCTCCTGGAGCTAAATTTCCTTGAAATAGCTCCTGCAAGTTGGTTTGAATTCTTGCAGCAGGGCTGGATGGTATCATAGGATTACTCCATCGCTTCTTGTAGGGCAATAACTAAATCTTCTTGGGTACAGGGTTTAGTTACATAGGCGGAAACTCCTTGTTTTTTTGCCCAAAGAAAATCAACATATCTATTTTTAACAGTACAAGCAATAATGGGTATTGCAGAAGTTTCAGGATTTTTCTTGAGTTTACGACAGATATCTAATCCTCCCATTTTCGGCATCATTAAATCGGTAACAATAGCATCAGGTTTGGTTTGAGCAACTTTTGCGATTGCTTCTTCTCCATTAGTTGCCGTAATTATCTCATAGCCAGCTTGAAGTAAATAATTGGCTATTAAATCTAATTCCGATTGCAAATCGTCAACCACTAAGACAGTTTTCATAATTGTGATCAATTAGTGTGAATATTATCCCTAAAAATGGTTACTTTAGCGATACTGATCAGCTTGAAGATTAAAGGTTAAAAATTAGATTAGATCAGATGCTTTTCAATAATTTCAGTTAATCCTTGCTGAGTAAAAGGCTTGGTCAAATAGTCTGTTGCCCCCGCTAATTTCGCCCTAGCTTTATCAATTAAACTGGTATTTCCCGTAACCATAATAATGGGTGTCCTGCTACAAGGCTCACTCCCTCTTAATAATCCACATAGCTTGTAACCATTGATTCTAGGCATAGTAATATCCAATAGAATTAAGTCTGGCTTAATGCGGAAAATCAAAGATACAGATTGTACAGGATCATTGATCACCGTAACTTCAAATTTATCCTGATTCAAAAACCGTTTAATTTCTTGGAGTATGGTAGGACTATCATCAATACATACTAATTTCCAGATTTTGCTAGAAGCAGTTTTCAGGGTTTTATTTTCGGCAGAGGAGAGAACTGGAGTTGAATGGCTAACAACAGTTTTAGATTTAGGAATATTTGGTAATTTATCTAAGGGTGATTCAGCATTACGTAAAGCAATTATCCCATCATTGATATAGGGAGATAAAACTTGTGCTACATAAAGCTCATCCTTTTGTAAGATTAAGGATAGTTGACGTAGGCTAGTGCGTCCTTTTAAAGCTTGGGCAAGTTTGTTGAGAGTTTTATAACTTAATGCACCAGTCTTGGGTAGGGTTTTTAGTTCCCAACCATCAGTAAAGTAAGGACGTTGATGTACAGAAGATAATTTAGCACTACAATTTTGCCATTCTTTAAGTCTAGCTTGTTGAAAAGTTAAATATTTTACAACATTTATAGATAAAGAAACACCTAATTTTTCCCGAATCCAGAGGGGTGTTGGCTCTTGATTATGCCATAAATAAAGACCTTGATTATTAAGCCAAAGACAAGAATTTAGGGCATCTTTAGTTATACATTCAAGTAATTTTAACCCTTGGCTGGAATCAAGATATTTTTCGGTTATTAACCAAGATATAACTTGACTGTAGAGATTTTGATTATTAGATTTTTCTGTTAAGTAAGACTCTGGGACTAGATAAGAAGATGGTAAATGTTTTAAAGCTGCTATGGCTGGTTTAAATCCAAGATTATGTAAATGAAATTTAAGCTGGTCTAACAACTGTATGGAACAAAAAACATAATTTATATTTCCTTGTTGTAAATAAAGTTTCCAATAAACTGAGCCTTCATCAAGTTCTAGACAACCAGAGCTGTTAGATGCTGCTAGTCTGGATAATAATCCGATCGGATTAAGTCTGATGATTGTAGTCATAATAATAGAATAAAAAATAGTAATAAAAAATCAACTTACTCTTAAGTGAATAAGTTGATTTGTATTGATCTTGATTACTTTAATTATAACCCGAATTTTCAATTCAAAATTGAAAATTAATTAACTTGAGTTGACAGCAGTTCATAGTTCGGAATTATAATTTTTTTAAAACTATGAGATATGAGTCGGGAAATAATAGAAATTATTGATACCTAACATATTTAAAGGGATTTGATATTAACTACACTAGCAACAATAGCAGCATCAAAAGCTGAAACTAATTCATCTCCATTCAGATCTGCCACAGCTACAGGATCGATACCAGGTTGACATCCTCTGCGTCCTTTAGGTCGCAGATTCCTAGAACAAGCCAAGTTGTTCATAGCTGGTTGACGGTTCAACGCAAACTGCTACATTTGTAGTCTTACAATTGCTCCCACGTCCGTTTTTATGAGGGGTCGTTGCCTGGGGTTTCCCCAGGCATTTATGAACCCCGTTCTGGTCGGATTGCCCACCCGCCCATTGGTTTAAGTTTTCAGCAGCACAAATGTCTCTATCGTGAAAAGTATTGCAATACAAGCATTGCCATTCACGTACATTCAACTCTTTTCTTCCTCCTGATTGACCACAACAAGAGCAAATTTGAGAGGAAGGATACCACCTATCTACAATGATTAAATCTCTACTATATTTGTCGCACTTAGCAGCCAGCATAGTCTTAAATTTAGTCCATCCAGCATCACTAATTGCTCGTGACAATTTACGATTTTTAACCATGCCACTCACGTTTAAGTCTTCTATCGCCAGCGTTTGATTTTCACGCACCAAGCGCGTAGTTAACTTGTGAAGAAAATCTGTTCTTTGGTCTTTAACTTTGGCATGAAGTTTAGCCAATTTTAGCTTACGTTTCTTTCTACGGTTAGAATCTCTTTTAGCTTTAGCCAGTCTCCGATTAGCTTTTTTGATGCGCTTCAGCATCTTTTTATGTAGTCGAGGATTTTCTACTTTTTCTCCTGAACTCAGGATACAAAAATGAGTTAATCCCAAATCAATTCCACAGCTACAGTTATTTGATGGTGGTATTGGTGCAGACACCTCTACTACAAAAGAAGCAAAATACCTCCCAGCACAATCCTTGATGATAGTTACACTTGATGGGTCGCTCGGTAAAGGTCGAGATACTACCATTTTAATCTGACCGATTTTTGCCAACTTTACCGATTCAGAATGAATGGTAAAAGCATTTTTAGCAAATCTGATAGCTTGCCGAGATGACTTTTTCTTAAACTTAGGTTTACTTACTGCTTTGCCTTTTCTGTTTCCCTTTTTACTTTCAAAGTAATTATTCCATGCAGTTTGCAAGTCTCTTAAAGACTGTTGTAAAACCACAGATGAAACTTCTGACAACCATTTTCTCGCTTCAGTCTTTTTGGCTTGAGTAATTACTACTGAACTAATACTTTTTGGTCTGTCAGTCTGTTCTATTTCAGCTTTTTTGTACAACCATAGAGCATCATTCCAGACAACACGAGCGCATCCCATAGCTTTTGCTAATGGTTCTAACTGATGCTTTTTGGGATAGATACGATAGTTGTAGCGAGCTTTCATTATTTGATCTGCATGATATATTAGAATATTACCATATTTGGTCTGATATGAAGCAAGCAAGTTATAGAAGAGGTAGGCATAGTGTTACAGGACTTTACACTCATTTAGTCTTCGTTACTAAATATCGCAAAAAAGTTTTTACCCCTGAACACATTGAATATGTGAGATTCGTTTGTCAGGGAGTAGCTAAAAAAATGAACTTTCGTCTGATACAGCTCAATGGCGAAAGTGATCATATTCACGCTCTTATTGAATATCCCCCAAAGCTTTCTATTTCTCAAATTGTTAATTCTCTCAAGGGAGTTTCTAGTCGCATGTTACGCAAAAAATATGATTTAAAACCCCATGTAGATCATCTTTGGAGTCCCTCTTATTTTGCCGTCAGTTGTGGTGGTGCGCCTCTCGCTAAAGTTAAACAGTATATCGAAGAAAATCAAGCCACGCCCAGTTCGCCCTAAAGGGCGGGGTTTTCGACCCATGATCTCAAGAATCAAAACTGTTACACAAACGGTACAAGGAATCAATTTTAAATATTGCAGCATTGTTCACAGGAAAGATGGTTACCTTTATGGTTTCTAGAAATATAGAAGCCCTGTCGGGCTGCTGTTCATGTAAGGGAAAATCTTCCTGAGTGCCTGTCTTTTGAGGTTTCCTCAAAAGTTTATAAGGCACGTCTCCATAAATGAATCGACAGGGGTATCCAGATTTTCCCTTACCAACCTTTATTACTAATGAGTATTCAAACTGAAGTTGATCTACTGATACGACCCTTTAAGCGTTTTGGGGTTAATTTGGGATTGGAACGCATCAACAAACTTTTAGCGAATCTAGGTAATCCCCATCATCAAGTACCAATTATTCATGTAGCGGGAACTAATGGCAAGGGTTCAGTCTGCGCCTATCTCTCTTCTGTATTAACCCAAGCTGGCTATCGGGTTGGACGTTATACTTCCCCCCATCTGGTAGATTGGACAGAAAGAATTTATCTCAATGAACAACCAATTAAACAGACTGATTTAATTTCTGTTCTTAAACAGATTACCACAGCTATTAAACCTCATGGAGAAAGTCCCACCCAGTTTGAAGTAATTACCGCAGCAGCATGGCTTTATTTTGCTCAACAAAAAGTAGATCTGGCTGTGATGGAAGTAGGTTTGGGAGGAAGACTAGATGCAACGAATGTTTGTCGTGATCCTTTGGTCAGTATTATTGTCTCGATCAGTAGGGAACATTGGCAACGTCTTGGCTCGACTTTGACTGCTATTACCACAGAGAAAGCAGGCGTACTTAAGCCCAATTGTCCAGCAATAATCGGACAATTACCACCAGAAGCAGTAGCAGTGGTACAAGATAAGGTTAGAGAGTTAAATTGTCCTACAGTATGGGTAGAACCAGCAACCGAAATTAAACCCAACTCCCCAGGAGCTACCAGACTGGCAAAATATCAAGATCTTGAATACCCTTTACCCCTCTTGGGAGAGGTGCAGTTAATAAATTCTGCGATCGCGATCGCAACTATTAAACAGTTACAAAAACGGGGCTGGGCTATTTCTAATACTGCCGTACAACAAGGAATGGCAAAAACTCAGTGGCTCGGAAGGCTGCAATGGACAACTTGGCGTAATCGGCAATTACTGATCGATGGAGCTCATAACCCAGCAGCAGCGATCTCATTAAGGCAATATATAGATACGCTACAAAAACCTGTTATCTTTATTCTGGGAATACTTTCAACAAAAGATCATCAGGAAATTTTTCAGGCTCTTTTACGTTCTGGAGATAGTTTGCACCTGGTTCCTGTGCCAGATCATAGTACTGCTAAACCGACAGATTTAGCTACTTTGGCTAATCAAATTTGTCCTCAATTAAAAGAATGCCGAACTTATGGCGATCTTTTTCAGGCTTTAGCAACAGTATGGCAGCAAGAAACCGATTCTTTAATAGTTTTTTGTGGTTCTCTTTATCTTATTGGTTATTTTTTCAGTAAACTAAATCGATATTAGAAAGACTCTTGGACTTAAACGCCAAAGGAGTTTTGGGTTAAGTTAGTTATACTAAATCCGCTTACCAAAGTATACTTTTAGTTTAAAGCATAGAATTAGCTTAAACCTTTCTGAATTGACCGATAGGGAATGACCGAAGGGAATACTTTAGTGGCTTTAGGGCTAAATTCTGCATTCTAAATTCCCACACATTTAAAGTGTTGTATCCAAACAGGATTTAGTATTAGTTGTAGATGTCGAATTATTCCCATCTACTGCAATCAACTGCTTCTTTAGGGTCGGAATCTTGGTCTTTTTTGAGCTCCTCTATATATTCTGCATTGGCTTTTTCATCAACTATCCCTTCAAACTTTTCTTGATCCCAGATGCCTTTGTAAAAAGCTTTTTCCCAGTAACACCCTGATTTGATTTGAGAAGGAGTGAGATTTTGAGTTTCGATAAGGTCGGCATATCTGAGGTCGGCACCAGAGAAGTTGACACCAGAGAGGTTAGCACCAAAGAGGTTGGTACCAGAGAGGTTGGCACCAAAGAGGTTGGCATATCTGAGGTTAGCATATCTGAGGTTGGCACCAGAGAGGTTAGCACCAAAGAGTTTGGCTTCAATTAGTTCGGCATCTCTAAGGTTGGCATATCTGAGGTTGGCTTCAATTAGTTCGGCATCTCTAAGGTTGGCATATCTGAGGTTGGCTTCAATTAGTTCGGCATCTCTAAGGTTGGCATATCTGAGGTCGGCACCAGAGAGGTTGGCATATCTGAGGTTGGCTTCAATTAGTTCGGCATATCTGAGGTTGGCATATCTGAGGTTGACTTCAATGAGTTCAGCATATCTGAGGTTGGCATCTCTGAGGTTAGCTTCAATAAGATCGGCACCAAAGAGGTTGGCATCTCTGAGGTTGGCTTCAATGAGATCGGCACCAAAGAGTTTGGCATCTCTGAGGTTGTAAACGCCTATATTCTTGCCAGCTTTTGAAAGGTTTTCCAATGCTTCAATTCTTCCAGGACAATCTCTTTTACCTCTGCAATCTCGAATTAGTTTTTTATCAGCATTAAAAGGTATTTCCCTGATCAAAAAGTATCCTCCAATAATTGTTCCAATCAGAGGAATGATTAAGATTATTCCTAGAGGCTTGATTTTTTCTTTTCTTTGATACTTACTACTTTTAGAAACAAATTTTGCAGCCAATTCTGATAAAGGATATTTTTCTTGTTGTTGTTGCTGAAATTCTTTGGCTTCCTTTAATCTTTTTTTTGACAACAAATAATCTGTCTTTTGTCCTGAAGCCTTCCAGTATTTAGCAGCATCTTCAATCTTTCGTTGTTGTCTAAGTTTATCGCGACATTCATCTAACCATTGACGGAGCAGTATCCAATTTCTCATTAAGGCTTCATGGGCAACATCAACTTCTGGTTGCTGACTAATTCCCGAGTCTGACTCTACTTGATTTCTGGCAACAATGAGTTTCTCCTCAGCTAATTTTTGCATAACCTGATCTATTAATGGCTGGTCATATTTACCTGTCACTAAATCTTGTTTTAAAACCCTTATAAGAGTGTCTTCTGTCCCTTCTCCCAAGGCAGTTAAAGATAAAAATATATGTTTAGCGCAATCTTGTTCTTGTAGAGTTAAACTGTCATAAACTTCGGTAGCTCTTTGATTTAATGTTTCCCTCACACCTCCCATATCAACATAGCTAGTTAACTTTAATTGATGATCTTTTCTTCTTTTCCACAGTTCAGTTAAGGTATCCTGTAGCAAAGGTAAACTACCAGGCGATCCTTCAATATCTTTGAGTATAGTTTCAGCTAATCCTGATTCTAAACTTAGCTTAACTTTTCCAGCAGGTTTGATAATTGCCTGTCTTAATTCCTCTTGTTTCATAGGAAGAATGGTGATTAAGTCAGCTTGAATTATTTGACTTAATCCACTGTATTCACGTTCTACACATTTGCCAAAGAAATCAATTCTCATTGCCATAATCAGGCAGAGTTTATTATTAGTTTGCTCTAAAGCTTCTAAGAGACATTGAAAAAATGCTTCACGTTGTGCTAAATCTTGACAAAGAGTAAATGCTTCCTCAAATTGGTCGATAACTAGGATGATTCGATCAGCTGTAGAAGCTTGAACTAATGTTATTAATCCTGCACTACCTTGTTTCAGTAAGGATTTAATTTTATTTAATTCGGTAACTCGTTTAGTATCTGATAATTTAGAATCGAGCCAGGAAAGAGCCAAGTTTTGTAGAGGATATTGACCTGGCAACATAATCTTAATTTTCCAATCCTCTGAACCAGCTAGTTTTGTTCCTAATTTCAACTTGTGTAATAATCCTGCTCTAAGGAGGGATGATTTACCACTACCAGATGCCCCCAGTATCGCTAGAAAATTATTTTGTCTAACTCGGTCAATAAGCTTATCAGTTAACTTTTCTCTACCATAGAAATATTTAGGATCTTCGTCATTAAAATCAAAATACTCTAATCCTTTGTAGGGACAAATATCATCATTATCTTCTCCTTTAGAAACGGAAATTGGTGCATCTAAAGTACGGGTTAGATTAATGGGTGAGCCGAAGTTAGTAAAGACAGGTCTTTGGTTCTCATGGCGTAAATTTTCATTGATAAAATCCGTTAGAGTAGTCGTGGTAATCCATTTTTGAGGACATTGTTCTGGGTCTAATCCATCTAAAATAACCTTAGTTAGAACGCTGTAATTACTATCTAAAGATTGATAGACTGGCTCGAATTCCCTAGAAGCAGCAATAAAACAACGATCTCTAGCTTGTCCTTGTTCACCAGGGTCAGCTTCATTAAAGTTAAGTAATTCCCCACTATGACAACAATCTAACCAGATGATTTGCTGTCTT
>JASJDB010000103.1 GCA_030065315.1 Xenococcaceae cyanobacterium MO_167.B52
ATCTCCCAAGACCTCCATTACTGGAGTAAAGTTTGCCTCGCCAATGTTATCGGTCGGTACTATCTCAAAAGCACTGTTTTACCCCTAGTAAAACCCTTTAACTTTTAAGTTCTATAGCTTGGAGCTGGCACGCACGCCAAGGTAGGAATTTTAACTCTTCCCGATAACGTAGTCCTCTTGAGTCGGGTAAGGTTTGAGTCTCACAACTCGCCCCTCCCCTAAGAACGGAACGTGATAGTTTTCCCATCATTCCGCTCAAGCCATACTTCCAGCCTTGAACTTGGTTTTTGAGTGTTCCTGTTTATGACACGCTTTGTGTAAGTGGATGAGATTCTCGGTGTCGTCCGAGCCACCATCTTTCACAGGAATTATGTGGTGGGTTTCCACGTCTTCTCCATTGTTGAAGAATAGACCGCAATTTGGACATTTGTAATTTTGGTTTTTAGCTACTTGGTCGTATTTACTTCCTTTTGCCCATCGTGTTTTGCCCTGTTTTGTTCTGCGTTTTTCCCAGTAGTTGTCTAATTTTGCATCGAAGGGACTATAATTCCCTACAACTTTTGTATGTCTTACAATTGGCGTTTTAGCTATGTTGTATAGATAGAAAGGTTTTAATTTGTTCTTCCTATCCTTTGTCATACAGCAAAATGTCCAATCTACTTGTTTAATTACTTGGAAATATTTTCGTTTTACCCATTTGAGTCTTCTTTTCTGGTGTCTTCGCTTGCACCAGTTCCAAAGATATCTCCATACTCTGTGTGAGATGTATGAAAAAGTTTGGTTGCTGACTACTCCTTGGTAATAGTTTGCAAAACCTCGGAGAATTGGATTTAGCTTTCTAATTAGAACCTCTTGTTTGACTGTAGCCATTTTCTTAATCGTATTACCAATTTTTTTACAAAAGGCAAGAACCTTTTCTTTTTGAGGTTTGATTAATAATTTGCCGTTATAATGTCTTGCGTTGAAGCCTAGGAAATTGAAGCCTTCATCTATGTGAACTATATGTGTTTTCTCCGTGCTGAGTTCTAATCCGCGTTTGGCTAACCATTGCTTGACTCTGGATGTGACTTTTTCCAACTCTTCAATAGTTTTTGACGTTATGATAAAGTCGTCGGCATATCGGATTAGTCCTAGTCTTTTGTTGAAAGATTTGACCGTTGTTTCTAATCCGTGTAGTCCAATATTTGATAATAAAGGGCTACAAATTCCTCCTTGTGGAGTGCCTGTGTTGGTGGGGAATTTAATTCCCTCATATATATATCCAGCTTTCATCCAATCTCTTATTAAGTACTCGCCTGGAGTTGACTTAATGCTATTGAGAACGGATTCGTGGGCGAGGTTGTCAAAACATCCTTTGATATCAGCGTCTAGAATCCATCTATCACAACCTCTTCTTCCTTGTAGTCTATTTTGGACTTGTTGTATGGCATCGTGACAACTTCTGCCAACCCTAAACCCATAGCTATTCGGTTCAAAGACTGCTTCCCATTCGGGTTCTAGATAATTTTTAACTATATTCTGTGCGACTCTATCTCTTACGGTTGGGATGCCGAGAGGACGTTTCTTGCCGTTAGGTTTGGGTATAAATACCCGACGAGTTGGTTTTGCTTTAGGCGTTATCCAACTGTTGACAAGTTTTACTCGACCTTCTGGAGTTTTAATAACCTCCCCATCTGCTCCAGGGGTGTTTTTGCCTTGATTGATTTGAGTAATCTGTCTTACAGAACTTAGGAGGTTTGCGTAACTTTTGAGTAGCAATTTCTGCAACCTTCTGAGTTGCTTCCATTGACCAAGTTTTCTGGCACGAAATATCCGACGCTGTAGATTTCTAAGCAACTTGTTAACTTTGCGCCAGTTAATCTGACTCCAGTCGGTTAGCTGTTCCGTTTGTCCATTTACTGTGTTCAGTATCAAACTTCTCATTCGGTTCGATTTCTAGTTCGTTTTCTATTTCGTATATGACCCAAAGGAAGTCTGCTATTGCTTTCGCTCAGGAGCAAATCTCGAACTCCTATCCTGGGCATTACCCCAGACGTTCGCTTTTTCCTTCATCCTTTACCCTCCAGGGAATTCGGTCTTTGTTACCTCGGACTTACTGATGATTTGACTGTCATCAGACCTTGTAGGGCTTACCCTGTTGTACCGTTTGAATTTACTAAGATGGTTAGGATGGCTATCTTTTTCACGGCGGGGTTGTGTTTCCGCATTTAATTGATAAGTCAACAATTAAATCTCCCTTCCTTTGTCTTTTGACACAGCCTATCAGGGTTTATTTGGCTGTTTACCAGATGACGTGAATTGATAACTTTGTTTCATTTACTCATCCTTCCTTCTTTACCCTCTAGCTCCTTACCAGCTTAACCCTGCTAGTTTCGGCTACATTCGTGAGGCTGCACATTTCCCTTTTCGTTACCTACTCAGTTCTGCCTCCAACTCAGAGAGTTGTTTTACGTGAGAGCAAGGGGCGGAAATCCCTTGGGAGAGTAGGCTCTCCTATTCAAACGACCAGTTCAGGTCGCGCAACTGAGACTGGTCAGCTAGCTAAAGTTAGAGGCAAGAAGCCCCGTTTGCTTTAGCACGGGGTGCTGACCGTTAATTCAATAGCTGTATGGGATGACAAATAAGTAAGCTTATAAGCTTCTCTTAATACTATTACTCTCTTACTTATACCTGACTAAATTAATTCGATAACGCTGCTTTTTCGTAACATTAACATCTCCTATTTCCAGTCTCCCTTTTCCCCTTACCGACACTAAATCTCCTGCCTTAACGTTATAACTAGCTTGAGTAACTTCTTTCCAATTAACTCGCACATCACCTGCGGATATAGCAGTAGCCATTTTACTACGAGACATTCCAAAACCAGCAGATGCTATGGCATCTAATCTCATAGAAGCTTCCACTGTAGTCATTTCTTTCTTTTTAGGTGGACGTATTTTTAACTCACTCCAGTCAATTTGTCGAGTTTTTACAGGTACAGAGCGCACTTGAGTGAGGCTAGTTTCTAAAAAACTCACCATTTCTGGTATGACAATAACCTGCGCCCCTCTTTCGCCCAAAACAATAATATCTCCGATTTTCTCTCTAACAATTCCTGTTCCCAAAATAGACCCCAAAAAATCCCGATGAGTAGCAGTATCAAACAGAAAATTTCCCGCAATATCCAAAGCTGCTAATTCAATATGAGATTGCTCTAAAGGAATATCAGGACGAGAGATTCCCAATCTTTGTCTTTCCGCTTGAGGATAACCACCCCAAGGCAGAATATGTATTTCGGTGAGATTACTGAGTATTCCCTGTACTTCCAGCATTACAGGTGGAGACAAAAAATCGGTCAAAACTATTTCCCAAGTTTTAATTGCTTGTTCTGCTATGTCAAGAATACGAGCAATTTCTTCACGATTTTCAACTTTTTTCAGTAACTCTTCTCTGGGTAGCATTTATTAGGTTAATTGCTGATGTTTAGTACTTAACGGTTGATTATTAATTGTAATAACTGGTTACTGTGAGTTTAACAAAGCTAACAACGGAGAAATTTATCGGAATTTATAAGTTTTTAGGTGTCTGAATTCCTCATTCTCTCGTTGCCAAAATCCCAACTACTAACTACTAACTACTAACTCCGAATTCACGTTGGTTACTGTTCTTTATATCCCTGTATCATTTCAGGCTTAAAGCGACGCAAAATAGTACTAGCTTGCTCCTGTAAACTTGGAGAACCTCCTACAACAACTAAATACTTACCTGCATTCAGACGGTTGCGGTAGGGTAAGGCATCTCCACTTTCCATAGTTAAACCCACACCACCACCAACAAAAATACTACCCATCGCACCACCAATTGCACCCAAAATACCACCTACAATATGATTCCCAGGCTCTCCCGCCCAATCCAAAGTATCCAAACCAGTAATTAGGTTAAAGGTATAACCACCAACAAAGCCAAAAGGTACTAGCCAATATGCCATCTGCATCGCTCTTTGCTTCGCCTGTTGATTGGGATCGATTAAGCCAAACTCATCGGCTGTCTTATATCCCTTACCCAAAATACTAATCTGGGATTGGGGAATGTTAGCTTTTTCTAAAGCAGTGTAAGCTTCTTCTGCTTTGATGCGATCAGATAATACTGCTATTACGTAGTCCATTTTATCTCAAGCTTCAAACAATATTTATTATAGTAATGTTTAGATTATCAGCTTTTTTGACTGGGAAACACAAATCACCGCAGCCTAGTTGTTTTTATTTTGAATTTCCAAGTTGTTAACCCCGATCACTTAGGAGGAAACTCTAAGGGAATTGCACCCATCGCCCCTGTTCTAAAATCGTGCAATAATTGACGGGCTGCTCTTTCTTTATCCCCTTGGTAACGTTCTAAACCCATATTGTGGACATAAGATTCCCCTGTCATGGAGAAAGGATCGACACCATAACGAGGCTGCAAAATCTTAGCAAAATTAACTTCTACCAATAAATCCACCATCGCAGCAGCAATCAACTGATTATCATAGGATGCTTCTCCAATATCTTCACAAATAGCTAATTTCACTGCATCTTTTTGATTGTGTAACTTCCAAGGAATCACCCCAGGCGCATCCAATAATTCTATTTCATCGGAAATTCTTACCCACTGTAATTGACGAGTTACTCCAGCTTTCCTAGCACTAGCTACGACTTTTCTTCCCACCAGACGATTGATTAAAGCTGATTTACCCACATTGGGAAACCCAATTACGACAGCCCTGACAGGACGTTTTCTCATCCCTCTTTCCTGTCTTCTTTGATTCATTGCTACTCCTGCTTTTTGGGCTGCAATTTTCACCGTTTTAATACCTTTTCCCTGTTTTGCGTTAGTAAAGTAAGGAGTATCTTCTTGGCTGTTAAACCACTCTCGCCATTCTCCATGCAAATAATCAGGAATCATATCCATACGGTTAAGCAGGGAAATTTTCGGCTTACTTCCAATCCATTCTGCTACTTGAGGATGATGGGAAGCTAAAGGAATTCGAGCATCTCTCACTTCTAAAACTACATCAACTCGTTTTAGTTGTTCTTTGAGTTGTCTTTCCGCTTTGGCGATATGCCCTGGATACCATTGAATAGTGGGAGAAAACATGGGTCTAATTTTTTAATTTACAATGCAAAATATAGAAGCAAACCATCAATTTCTAATCAGTTCTACAACCTCTTTGCCATCTATATTTTGTACATATACTTTAACTTGTTCTTCCTGGGCAGTAGGCAAAGTTTTACCTGTAAAGTCTGGATGAATTGGTAATTCTCGATGTCCTCGATCTACTAACACTAATAGTCTAATAATTTCTGGTCTGCCATACTCAATTACAGCATTCAGAGCAGCACGAATCGTGCGACCTTTATAGATTACATCATCCACTAAAATAACGGTTTTACCAGTTAAATCTAAAGGTATCTTCGTTTTAGCAGGAGTACGAGTGGAAACACGATCCAAATCATCACGATAAAAAGTAATATCGATCGCGCCAACAGGTACGGTAATATTTTCTAGAACCTCAATTTGTTGCGCTAATTGATGAGCAAGAGGCACGCCTCTAGTATGGATACCCACTAAAACAAGTTGAGATAAATCCCCAAAGCGTTCCACAATTTGAGACGCAAGACGGGTTAAAGTGCGCCGTATTTCATCGGCTGAGAGTATTTCGACTACTTTAGCTGGCATTTTAGTTAACAGGATAATGAATGATTAATCATTATCTCCGAAATTGTCAATAAATATTATCTTGCCATTTATTTTCAATCAATCAAAGCAATCGCTCTTGTGAGTAATTTGGCTTATTACGAACTAGATACTATAAAATATCTAGTATATTATAACTGGTATAACAGAATAAAAAGGTAATCTCATGAATACTTCAATACACATTCCTGATGATTTAGCTCGCAGACTAGAAAATCATATCTCTTCTGCTAAATGTGAAGTTAAGAGCAAAAATGCTTTTATTGTTAAAGCGATTAGAGAACTTTTGGATGAAGTGGAAAATGAAAACAACTGGTGTGAAGAAATTATGGCTTGGCAAGGAGTTAATTTAGAAATTGAGAGAGAGAAATTAACGGGATTTGATCGGGACTTAGAACTATGATGTATCTATTAGATACTAATACTGTTTCTGATTACTTAAAAGGAAATCCAGGGGTTCTTAAAAATCTTAAACGCCATCATCATAGCCTAGTAGCAATTAGCAGTATTACTAAGTATGAATTATTTTATGGCTTACTAAAAAATCCCCAAGCACATCAGAAATATGGGGAACAATTGCGACTACTATTTAAACAAGCTCAAAATATGGTTTTTGATGAGGAATCAGCTTTGTTAGCAGCTCAAATTAAACAAGAGTTGATTCAACAAGGAAAATCTATTGGTGATTGCGATACGATGATCGCTGCTATTGGCTTACAACATAATGCTGTAGTTGTAACTAATAACGTCAAGCATTTTCAAAGAGTTAAAAATCTGGTAGTAGTTAACTGGAGAGAATGAAAACATACCCGATCTCAGGAAAGTATTGACCTATAGAGGGTTTGGTAAAAAGAATATAAGTGTTACTTTTTTGTTTTTTTATTTTTGTAATCTCAATTTATCAAGGTCAAAATTTAAAAATAATTTAGTACCATTATTAAGGTTAAAGACTGAGAAAGCTAACAAACTAAAGTTTTAATCACCGCCAAAACTATGGGCAACATAACTATCACTGCTACAGGCTTAAAAATAAACGACAATATAGCAGTAGGAGATGACACAATTGATACTCTGCTTTTAATCCTAGGCAATGATGAAAATGAAGTTTTAGTTACTACAGATGTAGTTGATATCCTAGATGCTAGAGGAGGAAACGACAGTATTTACACTCTTGGAGGGAATGACACAATTAGTGGGGGGACAGGAAACGATACGATTGATGCTGGAGACGGCAACGATCTTGTCTTTGGTTTTGTTGGCAATGATATTCTCAACGGAGAAGCAGGGGACGATGTTCTAATTGGTGCTAACCCTGTCTCTGACTTTGGCAAAGACGAAAAAGATATCCTTAACGGTGGTTTAGGTGAAGATGTTTTTGTTTTAGGGGATTTAGAGCATCTCTACTATGACGATGGTGATTCTGCATCTATCGGGGAATATGACTATGCTCTAATTGAAGACTTGAGTGTAGGAGAAGATTATATTCAACTGCATGATTCTGTAGAATTTTACAGCTTAGACTTTTATACTGCTGCTTCAGGAGAAATTCAAGCAGACTTAATCTACGATCCAGGAATAGCAGCTAGAGGGGAGTTAATTGCCATTATTGAGGATATTGATCACGATATTAAAGTTACTGATTTTGTACTTCCAGATGATAAGTTAAACGACCCTAATTTCATTGGTGGTAATAATTATGCCTATATTTATGAGAATATTTTTGGTGGTGGTTCGGTCACCACATCGGGAACAATAACAATAAATGCAACTCTAATACCTAATGAACCACCTAACCTCATCAAGGGGACTAGAGACGATGATGTGTTAACAGGTACGGATAGCTGGGATATTATTCATGGTTTTGCAGGTAACGACCTGATCTCTGGTCTTGATGGTGATGATAGTATTTACGCTGGTCAAGGAGATGATACGATCGCTGGTGGCAGTGGTAATGATAGTATTCGTGGTGCTTTAGGCAACGATGACCTGAACGGTGAGGAGGGTAATGATAGTATTTATGGTGGTCAAGGCGATGATACGATCGCTGGTGGGGAGGGTCATGATAGTATTCGTGGTGCTTTAGGCAACGATGAGCTCAATGGTGAGGAGGGTAATGATAGTATTTATGGTGGTCTAGGAGATGATGCGATCGCTGGTGGTGAGGGTAATGATAGTATTCATGGTGGTCAAGGAGATGATACGATCGCTGGTGGTGAGGGTAATGATAGTATTCATGGTGGTCAAGGAGATGATACGATCGCTGGTGGTGAGGGTAATGATAGTATTCGTGGTGCTTTAGGCAACGATGACCTCAATGGTGAGGAGGGTAATGACATTATCTCTGGTGGACAGGGGGATGATACTCTAGTGGGGGTTAATCTTGCATCTGGATTTGGAGCTTTTGAAAAAGACGTTTTAACTGGCAATTCGGGTAGAGATCATTTTGTCTTAGGAGATCGCGCTCGCGTTTACTACATTGATGACGATCCTACTACCACAGGAGAGAATGACTACGCTAGAATTACAGACTTCAATTCAGCCCAAGACTATATCCAATTACATGGCTCAGTAGATTTTTACAATCTCGATTTTTATACCAATAGCTCAGGAGTAGTTAATGTTGCTATAACCTATGATCCTGGAATCAGCGATCGCAAAGAATTAATTGGCATTATTGAAGCTGTTTCCCCTAGTCTAACTTTAAGCGATTCTGCTTTCGTTTTTGTCTAATGCTTGAAACAATCTAGGTTAATTAAGACAGATTTATTTATCTTGGATATTTTCTAAATTGTTCTAAAATTATTTATTTTTCATCCCAATAAAAACGATAAAAAAGGTATTCATTTTGGAAATTGTGCTGATCTCGGACATGATGAATAAACTTTTCATCTATTAAACGCTGACCTAGTTTTATAGCTTGTTCAGTAGATAGATTAAGATTGTTTATCATCCATTCAACTGCCTCACTTCCAATAAAGCAGTTAGGATAAATTCTTAAGTTATAACGACGATTTTTAATTTTAATCCCTCCAATATTACGCATTTTTTCAATTACCTTCCCAATATCTATACCCGCAACAATATCTTTTTGTTCATTATATTCTTCAAGACAAGCAGACAGTTCTTTTAATAAAGTATTTAATTGAATATTTTGATTCATAAATTGTAGCAATGTCTTTTTGAACTGTTGGGATTGTTCTATGTCAGGAATTTGATCAGCTAGAATTCTTATAAATTCGTGACAATCAATATTAGGATTTTCAAATAAAGTTGTCTCACAAAAAATATTACCGTAAGGTCCAATAGACTGAGACAATAGTCTTTTACAAAGATCAATAAAATCTAATACAATGTTAATATTTAAACTTAATTGATTTACTTTTGGCACTGACAAAATATTATCTTTTAGTAAAGGTGTAGGTCTTTTTTTATCAGATTCTAAATTTGCCTTTATGGATTTTTTTATGGTTTGTTCTTCTTTCCACAACTGAAAATAATATCTTTCTTTTACTATTAAGCAATAACTACCAGAATTTTTTTTTAAATACGATTTACAATATTGAAGAGCTAAACTTTCTTGATCTAATGCAAATACTGGACCTTGTATTAAAACTTTATCTCGGTATATTTTTTGCGTTCTATTTTTACCAAGAGTTGTTTGTTTGTTAAAATCTTCAGCAGGAATTATCTTCATCGCTCTATCATTTTTCAACCTAATTATCAGTGTAGATGAATCTCGAAGGATATAATACTAAATCCTGTTTAGATACAACACTTTAAATTTGTGGGAATTTAGAATGCAGAATTTAGCCCTAAAGGCACTAAAGTATTCCCTTCGGTCATTCCCTATCGATCAATTCAGAAAGGTTTAAGCTAATTCTACGCTTTAAACTAAAAGTATACTTTAGTAAGCGGATTTAATATAAACCGCATCTAGTTTGAAACCAGTAGTTTTTAGCTATCTGTTCGAGGAATAGGCAACAGTAGCTAAAAATAAAACTACACTTTGCTAAGTGGACAGGGTTTAACATTATTGGCATTTGTATTATACTAAAAGCTTTTAATAATCTAAGATACAGTAAAGTGCATAGCAATTTAAAGCTTTCACTGATTAGTATATTTGTCTTTATTTTTAAAAACTCCCCTCTCTTCCCCCTCTTCCTTGTCTTCTCTCTCTCCTTCTCAACAGATAACTTTTTTAACCGAACAGTATTGCTTCGGATATATCCTTGAGGACAGCGAAGTAATCTCTAAGTGAAATATTACAGTCTTTTGAAAATTAATTGAACAATTAAATTTTTTAGTAAAAATTATGTATTGGTATCAGAAATAGAGCCACAACGACCAAAATTATCAGGAATTCGCGGATGGGATTGATTGATAGGATAAGCAGTTAAAATTACCTTGCCATCTTCCTCTACTATGACTCCTCTAGCTGGATAAATATCTCCTACAGAAGTTTTTACTGATTGAACCCCAGCAGTTAGATTTGAAGTCTGTTGTAAATTATTGCTTTGAGGCAGATTTAACCCAACAGGTTTGTCATTACTCAGTAAAATTTCGGTATTTAAAACTGCGTTGGGAAGTGATGGGATGCCTCCTTTTCCTTGGACTACTAATCTAGATGGTTCTGAACTGGTAGAACAAGCATTGTCCAATGCTACTGTATCTTCTATGACATTAGAAGCTAATTCTGTTGTTTCTCGCAGAACACTAGCATCAGAAATGATAAATGTCACATTTCCATCTAAACCAAACTCAGAACTAGCATCAATATCATTCTTGTCATTCTCAGGTACAGCTATACCTTCTGACAATCCCAATAGTGCTTCAGTGATGATAGTAATATTACCTCCTTGTCCTCTTTGTGCATTAGCAATAATGTCATTCCCATTGCCGTTACTAGGAAAAGCGATAATCAATCCTGCATTAATGTTGATGTTTCCGCCATTAGCATCTTCAATAGCTTGAGCAGAAATTAGGCTGTTATTTCGCAATTTTATCGTGTCGGCAATTGTTAAATTAACATTACCTCCCGAGCCAGTAGCTTCATCATCAACTTCACTGGTGATAATTGAGTTATTTAGTTCTATAGTACGGGCATTAATATTAATATCACCGCCATCTCCTTGTCCTGAGGTTTTTGAGATAATAGCAGCACCATTTTTAAATATAATATTATTTGCTTCAATACGAACCTTTCCTGCTATACCTGTTGCTCCTGTTTCAACTTTAGTATCAATACTAGAATTATCAATTTCTAGATTATTAGCAGTAATATCAATATCACCTGCTCTTCCTTCTCCTTCAAGTGTTGATTCAATAGCAGCATTATTCTTCAATACAATATCATTAGCTCTAAGAGAAACATCTCCTGCCTTACCCATTGCTCCTATTTCAACTTCAGTGTCGATATCAGAATTATCAATTTCTATAGTATTAGCAGTAATTAAGATGTTTCCCCCATTACCCCCTAGAGATTCATCTTCTATATCCCCTTCGATAGAAGTACCATTTTTCGCTACAAAACGCTGAGATTTGATGGTAACAGTTCCCCCATTGCCCAGTCCTTCATCACCAACTTCGGCAGTAATATTTGCCTCGTCCAATTCTATGGTGTTGGCAGTAATATTGATATCACCTGCATTTCCTTGTCCTTCAGTTTTGGCATTAATAGAAGCCTCATTTTTCAATACAATATTATTAGCTTCAAGAGAAACATCTCCTCCCCTACCTATTCCTGTTTCAAGTTCAGTATCAATTTGAGAATTATCAAATTCTATAGTATTAGCAGTAATTAAGACACTTCCTGCTTCCCCACCTAGAGATTCATCTTCTACATCCGTTTCGATATTAGTCTCATTTTTCGCGCTCAAACGTTGAGATGTGATGGTGATATCTCCCCCATTACCTTGTCCTCCATCATCAACTTCAGTAGTAAGATTTGCATCGTCAAATTCTATGGTGTTGGCATTGATGTTGATATTTCCTGCATTACCTATTGCACCTTCTTCTACTCGGTTTTTAATCGAGCTTTGATTAATACTGATACTTTCAGCAGCGTTGATAGTTATATTCCCTGCTTGAACAAGGGTAGTATTTGAACCTGAAATCACTCCTGCTTTTATCTCACTCCTACCTAGTTCTCCCGCTTCTAGGTTCAGTTGACGAGCATCGATATTTACATTGCCTCCTCCCGTGGCTTGTACATTGATTTCAGCTCCATTCTTCAGGTTTACATCTGCTCTGGCAACTTCCTGGGGCAAACTTAGACTACCATTTTCAGCAATACTTACTTCTGCTGCACCAGCTAATGCTCCTATTGTTACTGTTCCGCCTTTGGCTGTGACTACCCCACTCTCAAAGTTGATATCTCCTCCCACTAAAGCTAGGGTTTTTCCTGCTCTTACTTCTAAACCTACTAACTCATCCTTTGTCGTGTTTTGAAAACGGGAGCGATTGATTATAGCTCCAGGGTTATCCCGAAATCTTAAACCAATGGGAGCATTAACTGTTAGTACCGGAGCTTGCTGAGAGTTGGCAGAAAATTCTATTCCTTCTGGAAACAAGATGCTCTCAGCACTGCTGCCATAAAACGAACCCCCAATATCTAATCTGGCATTTTCTCCAAACACTATTCCTGCTGGATTAATTAAAAATAAATTGGCTGCACCATTGGCACGAATTAAGCCTTCAATATTTGATAGTTTTCCTCCTGTAACCCGAGAAAAGATATTCACTATATCATTGGCATTGTTAAAAAATGCCTCTGTTCCTACAGGGACGGAAAATTCTTGAAAACTATGAAATAAGTTGCTTCCAGCTCTTTCTCCTCCTTCGATGCTCACTCCACTGTTGCTGGGAGTTACGGTGGTGTTAGTGCTGCCATCGCGGATAACCTGAGCTTGGGTTGGTAATCCCGCTAAGATTAAGAAGATAAAAGAAAACCAGGAAAAAATAGTTTTATTATTCATTAGATCAGGCGATACTATATCATTTACCCTTGGCTTGACTATATGCAATTGATGTGGAGATACGGATAAAAACAATTAACCCCTATTCCCCATTCCCTATTCCCTTATTCGTAGCAGTAGTATCCTTTAGGGCGAACAGATAGCTAAAAACTACTGGTTTCAAACTAGATGCGGTTTAGTAAGAAGATTTTAGTATCAGATATTTAGTCACAGCTTGCCAATCAGGAAAACTTTCGGAACCAAAATGAATATGCTCTCCATTAAACTTTGATACTCCGTTTTTCAACCGATCATCTACTAAAAAATCACCAGAGTTGAGGTTTTTATTATGGGACAGTATCAGTCGTTTATGAGCATGATTTCCCAAATGTTTTTTGACCCAGATCAATTTATCAGACCAAGCAGTGGGATTTTCCCAAGGAGCTGTGGAAAGAATATAAGTATCAAAGAGATTTATGAGTTCAGTATACGCTTCTATTGCTCCAGCCAAAGGAGTCATTTTGCTGAAAATACCAGGAATTTCATCCAATCTTCCCTCATATTCAGCATGGATATCCCTCGAAAAATGAGGAAAAGCTGATGAAAAATCTACCAACACGTTATCCATATCTAAGTAAAGAATTTTTTTCATTACTTTTTTTACAGTATCTATTAATTGAGTTTTTGCATCATTAGGAACTCTGAACTCCTCTTCACATTAATATGTTGACACTCCGCGCATTAAAAATGGCGCGGATTCTTGATTCATCGGCTGCTAACTAGATTCAACTGACGTTGAACCCCCGTCGCATCGCCTCCACAAGCTATTTCTTTTACCGTATGCCCTACGGCTGCATTTCCTCTTTGTTGAATGACTTTAGCTGCTGCGATATCGCGATTCATTACTGCACCACAAGTACAGCGATGAATTCTTTGACTTAAAGTTTTCTTTCCTGTATTCGTACCGCATTCAGGACAAATTTGTGAGGTATAGTTTTTATCTACTTTTGAATAGTAAATACCTCGCTTAAAGCACACAAAAGGTAATATTTGATTGATGAACTTACCAATTGCTGAATTGTTTATTTGCTTACCAAATAGTCCTTTTTGCCATCCTCTAAAGTCGAGATTTTCCACAAAGATATTATCTGCTCTATCGCATAATTGATGTGCCAATTTAAACAACCAATCAGTGCTACGAGAAGTTACTACAAAATGTAGTTTTGCTATTCTTTTTTGGAGTTTTAACCAATTACTCGAACCTTGAATTTTATGCCTGAGCTTGCGCTGTAGCGATTGAAGCTTACTAGCTGCTTTCTTCACAAATTTTGGAGTTCCGATTAATTCTCCATCACTGGTAGCAATAAAACTAGAAATTCCTGCATCAATGCCTAAAGATGTATCTCCAGGTATAATATCTGGGACATTTTCCTTACTTACAAAGATTATTTGAATGAAATATCCTACTGCTTTTTTAACTACTCTTAGCTGCTTGGGAGTCAATCCAGTCGGAAATTCTCTCGATTTTTTGAGCTTTATCCAGCCAATTTTAGGTAGCCTCACTTTATTCCCCTCAAAGTCAGATTCTTTAATTTGAGGATAAGTAAAACTTCTAAATTGATTGGGCTGCTTGTATCGAGGCAGTCCCCTTTTCTGTTTTTTATCGAAGAAATCAGTCCAAGCCTTATCCAATCTTTTAAGGGTAGATTGTAAAACTTGAGACTGTACTTTCTTCAGTACTGGATTTTCTTTTTTTGCTTGAGTTAAATTGACAGCTTGAACATTGTAATTAGGAAATTTAGCATCAACAGGAATAATGTATTCTTTAAGTAAAGAACAAAAGTTGACATCATTTTTCCTAGCTCTAAGCCAATCCTTTCTTTCACAATTATTCCAGTTATAAACTTGACAACAAATTTCGAGCCACTCATCTATTTGAGTAGCTTGAGCTTG
>JASJDB010000104.1 GCA_030065315.1 Xenococcaceae cyanobacterium MO_167.B52
CCTAAATTAGTTAATTAGTATTAATAACAAACAGTACAATCGCTCTTATGTTGACCCAATTTCGCCATCACTATCCCCAAGGCAGTCTAATTAGTGAATTAATTGATATCGATCGCGGATTATATTTAGTTAAAGTTTCCGTTGCAGTAGAAGGAGTTGTTCTTGCTACTGGTTTAGCAGGAGAAAATACTATCGAACTAGCTGAAGATGCTGCTAGGGAAAGAGCGATCGCAGCTTTGGTTTTAGACAAGGGGAGAGTGAGAGATACGGAGACAAGAGGACAAGGAGAAAAGGGAGAAAAGGGAGAAAAACTTATTTCCCCTGTCGTAAAAACTCAACCCCAGCCAAAAGTTAAACCACCATCCCCAATACCTGAGCCAATACCCCAACCAGTTGCTGCTGCTGTAGCTTCAGAAAACAGCAAATCAAAGGCTACAAATAATATTCCCACAGAAATAATTACAGAACCAGAAACATCTCCTGTAGAAACCCAAGAATATCAAAGAAATATTTTCGATCAACCCATAGTGGAAGATACACCATCTCCTGAACCTGTATCCTCCGTCGAAACAAAAACAGAATCTTCAACTCCAGTGCCAATAGACTTTAATGAAGTGATGCACAAAATCGATCTGGAAATGAAGCGTTTAAAGTGGACAAAGGAACAAGGAAGAGATTATCTACTAGGTACTTATGGTAAAAGAGCCCGTGTCCATCTTCAAGATAATGAGTTGTTAGAATTTCTCAACTATTTAGAAAATTTACCCAGTTAATAAAATGCTTGGAATTAGCTTACTATTAGAAAAGCAAAAGTTATCAGGTATTCATCACGGGTTCAATGGAAATTTGCAAACCCAAAGCACCAACAATTTTCTGCACTGTTGAAAATTGTGGATTCCCTGATTCGCTTAGTGCCTTGTAAAGACTTTCCCTTCCTAGTTCAGCAGATGCTGCTATCTGAGTCATTCCTTGGTTGGCTCGTATGACATTTCTCAAAGCAAAATAAAACTCTTCAGGAGAGCCTTCATGCAGGGCATCATTGAGGTAGAGAGCCACATATTCTGGGTCTTGTAAGTCAAGATCCAAGCTTTCTTGTATAGTTTTGAGCTTCATCCTTATATTGCCTCCATATAGCTTTAGCTTGAGTGATATCTTTCCTTTGGCGACTTTTATCACCGCCCCCAACAAGAACAATGACTGTAGAACCGATACGCCCAAAATAGATTCGATATCCTGACCCAAAATGTAACCGTAGTTCATAAACCCCCTCTCCTACTGATTCGGTATCACCAAAGTTACCTAGTTCGATCCGATCTAAACGTCGTCGAACTCTTACTTTAGTCAGTTTATCTTTAAGCGAATCGTACCATTCTTCAAATGGGACTTTTCCCTCATCAGTCTCCAAGACCTTAATTTCAATCTTCGATTCCATTGGGGTATTGTATCCTACAAGATACAGTCTAACTAGACCCACCTAATGAAGTCAACAGAGTTAGCTCGACAAACTCGATTTTTCCCAGACAAGAAAAGTGGAAAAAAGATAAATGGTATAAGTAATTAGCTATTTTTTATATATTATTTAAGAAATTATGAGTGACAAATATATTCAATTATTAAAGCAATTTCCTCCTCGTACTATTAATAATGAGGAACAACTAGAAGCTACTCAATCACAAATAGATCGGTTACTAGACAAACATGAATTAACTTCAGAAGAATTAGACTATCTCAATGTTTTAGGAGTATTAGTTTTTGAATACGAGCAAGCTCAAGAATCGATTCCTGATATTTACGGTGTAGAATTGTTAAAAGTTTTAATTCAGGAAAGACAATTACGTCAAAAAGATCTTATATCTATTTTTAAAACTGAATCCATGTTCTCTGATATTTTAAGTGGAAAACGAGAGTTAACTGTGCGCCATATTCAAGAATTAGCTCAATTTTTTAATCTTTCTCCTGCTGTATTTTTTCCTATTGGGCAAGATAAAAAAGCTATTGCTTAAACTTTATTTTACAAGCTAGTCTTGGATTGATTTTACATCTATCAACTGTACTTAATACTGAATATGAACCCGATTATTAATTCTTAAACAATAATTTTTATTATTTACTATATCTACTTTTTTATGTTAAATGCTATAGTGCTTTTTCTATATGTTCAGTTAATTCATTAAACTGATCTCCAAGGGCTTTAACATATTTCTTAATTGCTAGAGTTGCAAAAAATTCGGGATTTACTTCAGCTTCTTTAGCGAGAGTCTCTGAGATTTTATGATGATCATTCACATTATCACGCTCTAAAATCCATTTAACATTTAAATCATATTCTATTTTTAGATAATTATTGACAGTTTCATTATGGGGAAGGTTTCACCATGCTAACCTTAGTAATTCCAACTGACAAACGATCTCTGATCACTCGCGACTTCAACAAATAATAAGCGGAAGGGACAAAATAAAGAGCGATTAGAGTTGCACCTATTACTCCACCTGCGATCGCAATTTCAATGGTTTGATTAGAGAATTTCTTGCCAACTTCTCGCACTAAAATAAAAATATCCCTTGATATAGGGATGTCAGTTAAAAAAATATTTCTCGAATTCTTAATTCAACCAGAATAATGAACAATCCAATTATCGAAACTGACTTAGGACAAATATTAAGCGAAATCAAGCAGGAGTTAAAAACTATTAACGATCGCTTGAATAAATTAGAAGTAGGTCAAGGGAGAATAGAAGAAAAGCTGAATTCCCAAGAAAAGATAGCTGAGGAGTTGAAAACGTCCCAAAAGAACCAAATATGGGCATTGATAATCCTTGCCTTCACTGCTGTTGCTACTTTAACAGGCACATTAGGAAAAGTAGTTTTTTTCCCATAATCAATAATCAATTCTAGGGTTTAGGCTGTATTATAGTAACCTCATTTACCCTAAGCGAAAATCGATCTTTAATTGATCGCGATTTGACTAAATAATAGGCTGAAGGAACAAAATAAAGCGCAATAAGGGTTGCACCAATTACTCCACCTGCGATCGCAATAGCTAAAGGTTGCCAGAATTCACTACCAGATAATAATAAGGGTACAAAACCGATCGCCGTAGTTAGGGTAGTAGTGAGAACATGACGAGTAGAATGTAGCACTACTGCTTGGATCGCTTTGGGGTTGCCTGTTTTGGCTACAGGATGATTAGAAATCGCACTTAAAACTACTATAGAATCATTTACCGCCACACCGATTAAACCAACTGTTCCGATAATGGGATTGAAGCCGAAGGGATAGCCAAATAACCAAACTGAGAATATCCCCAAACCACCAGAAGCAACTGCAACTATACCGATAATACCCGCTAATTTGAATGAGCCAAGGGATAGAACTAAAGTAGCAATCATCACTACTGCGATTACTCCGACAGTAGCAACTAAGCCTCCTACCGCATCGTTTCTTTGTTCTGATTCTCCCCCAAATTCAAAAGAGTATCCAGGAGGGAAAACAAAATTGTTATTTTTCAGTTGGGTTTGAAATTGACTTAAAA
The DNA here is from genome assembly GCA_030065315.1 of Xenococcaceae cyanobacterium MO_167.B52. Lineage (GTDB taxonomy): Bacteria > Cyanobacteriota > Cyanobacteriia > Cyanobacteriales > Xenococcaceae > JASJCP01. The sequence continues at coordinate 3,533 of JASJDB010000104.1, forward strand.
TTTCTGCGGGTAATACTCCTGCTTCTAAGAAACCTTGAATTAGGTTAACTCTTTGTCCGTTATAGTGGGTAATCTGTGCCAATTCTGGTTTGATTTGGACTTTGCCCAAAGCGGAAAGAGGTATAGTAGCATTAGCACTATTTGGGAGTAAATCTAAAGCAGAAATGTGGGATAAACTTTCTCGTTTTCCTAAACGAACCCTCACTGGTAATTCTTCCCTCGCTTCTAGTACTGAGCCACCAACTGCACCTTCTAGGGTATTATCTAACTGTTGCGCTATAGTTACTCGATCTAATCCTGCTAAACGAGCTTGTTCTTCGTCTATTTGTAATTGTAGTTGGGGTTGAATTTCGTCTAAACTAGCGCGGGTGTGGGTTACTTCTGGTATTTGGACTAAGGTTTGTCGGACTTGCTCCCCTAAAGATTGTAAATTATCTAAATTAGAACCATAAATTCGCATTTCGATAGGAGCAGCAAAAGGAGGTCCCTGTTCTAGTTGTCTGACAATAATTCTGGCGGAAGGGAAAGCTTTATCTAGTTCTGTTTGCAGTTTTGAGGTGATATCAGTAGAAGCTAGAGAGTTTAAGCTTACTAAAGCTTGGGCGTAATTAGCTTGTTGGTTTTTTCCCCCAGTGAGATTGTAATAGAAAGAAGGAATACTCCTACCCAGTAGCCAGTGAACTTCTTTAACTTCAGGATAGTTAATTATTTGCTGGCGAATTTCTCTAGCTACAGTTTCAGTTTGCGCCAAAGAAGCAGATGAAGATAATTCTAATTCTATTTGCAGTTGGTCGCGATCGGCAGCAGGAAAGAATTGTTGTTCGAGATTCCCTATCTGCATAAAACCTATTATGGGTAATAGTAAAGCCAAGAAGATTGATAATAGAGGTTTGGCTACTGTCCATCTAATAGTCTTTTGATACAACCGATTTAATACAGGAATAAAAATCCCCGTAGGGTGGGCAATGCCCACCTTACCAGCGCGATGCAATCTAGCAGCCAGAGTTGGAATAATTGTTAAAGAAATAAACAAAGAACAAGCAACCGCCACAATCACGGTAATAGCAATTGTTCCAACAAATTCCCCCGTACTTCCTGGTAAAAGGGCAATGGGTAAGAAAGCCAAAATAGTAGTGAGAGTGGAACTTAATAGAGGAATTACTAGAGTCTTAATACTACTGATAATTGCATTTTTACGAATAACATAATTCTCCCTTGTCTCCTTGTCTCTTTGTCTCCCTTCTACCCTTGTCTCCCTGTCTTTCAGTCTTCGAGAAACTTCATCGACCATAACGATCGCGTTATCAATTAAAATACCTAGTGCTACAATCAATCCTGTAATGGACATTTGATGAAGAGGAATATCTAACCAATTCATCCAACCAAACACCATTAGTACTGATAAAGGTAATGCGGATCCGACTATTAAAGCACTACGCCAACCCATCATTACTACAGTCACACCAAAGACTAAAGCTGCACCAAATAATAGATTGAGAATTAAATTATTCAGTCTAGTCTCAACATAATTACTTTGATTAAAAATAATCGGTAACCCAAGGCTACTGGGTAACTCTGACTCAAACTTAGCTATCTTTTGTTGTGCTGTTTTTGCCCATAAATCCAGTCTTTGTCCTGACTCTACATGAACCGCCACTGCAATACCAGGATAGCCATCGATTAAAGCCAATTCTGTCGCAGGTTCGATAATTCCTTTACGAATAGTTGCAATATCTTTTAAAGCCACAAATTGACTCTCTCTCCCAAACTGAATAGGAATTTGTCTAATTCTGGCTAAAGTATCTAATTCTCCTGCAACTTCGATCAGTAAATTATTATCTTCACTGCGTAATTGTCCAGCAGCAACTTTACTATCACTTTGGGCAATTTGTTGGGATAATTCCCTGACAGTTAAATTGTAACTAGCCAAAGCTTTAGGATTTATTTCAACGACAATTTCTTCATTTGGGTCGCCAAAAATTTCAACTTCTTCTGTTCCCAATATTCGTTCTAAACGTTCTTTCAAAACTTCTGCTTGGCGACGCAAAATTGTATAGTTAGGTTCATTATCTTGTTGCCATGTTAAACCAGCAATCAAAGCATAAGCTTTTACTTTTACTTCTTCTAATTCTGGTTCACTAATATTATTAGGTAATTCGTTTTTAACTTCATCTAATTTATTGCGAACTCTCGACCAAACTAAATCTACTTCTTGTTTATTAATATTATCCTTCAGCTCAATAGTAATAATTGAACTACCAGCACGGGAAGTGGATTGATAATTATCAATTTCTTCAATTTCTGTTAATTCATCTTCGATTTTTTCTGTTACTAAAGCTTCGACTCGTTCAGCATTTGCTCCAGGATAAAAGGTTCTAACAAAAGCATTACGAGAAACTAATTCAGGATCTTCTAATCTGGGTAAAGTGAAATAAGAAGAAACTCCCCAAACAAAAATCAAAATAATAGTAAGAATTAGTAGGCGAGTGTTGCGATAAAATAGAGTAAACATTGTGAATTAATTATTACTAGATGACACCAGAAGAAATTCAAAGCACTCTGGAACAGATGTTGGCTGTTCAAAGACAGATACAAGAAAGCCAAATCAAAAATACAGACAACATAGCTAGATTAGAACAACAGGTTCAAGCCAATGCCCAACAGATTCAGGAAAATACCCAACAGATTCAAGAAAATGCAGCTTTAATTAGGAATGATAGAGAAGATATTAGAAGTCTCAAAGACGATATTAGAACTTTAGTTGGAGAAATAGCTAAGTTAACAGTCGATCAACGAGAAAAATTCAATCAGTTTTATGATTATCATCAAGCTGCTGATTCAGACCGCTTGAATATAGTGGAAAGATTAATTAAAGTAGAACAGGAAATACTAGAAATCAAAAGAAAATTAAAAAATCAATCTTCATAACATTCATCTTCTACAGCAATTCTTATTTTACTGAGATGTAGCCAAGACTTTAATTTTTGTTGATTATTCATGATTCATTGGATTGTATTTTGCTAATTTTTGAAATGGGATGTAGTAACTTTTGTAAGTGAAATAAATTGCTGTATTGGTAACTAAAACAGATAATTAGATTGAATTTATTTATCTAGACTTCTATTTGACTTATTACTGACAAAACTCTCACTACTAGAAATAGTTTCTAAATCTCTGATGCGTCTTTCCATTGCCTGAATTTTTTTCTCAGATTCAATAGATTTTTGATTACCATTAAACCAAATTGCTACAGTACTGATACTTAGTCCGATAATTACAGCTAAGGGTAAGATAAAACCATTTTCAAATATACGAACCATGGGAATACAAATTGCCATTATCCCAGCAGCCAAACTCCAGATAATAGCAGTGGCTCCAACTTTTGCTCCATATCCTTCGCTAACGTATCTCATTTGATAACCTCATTTTTTACTCGCTCATCTATCATTTAATTGATTGTAAGAGTTAAAGCATTAAATAAATTCATAATTTATAATTCTGAACTATAGAATTACTAATTGACCAGGGACAAGTCTTTGTGTACCATCAGTAACGATCGCATCTCCTTCTTGTAATGTTCCTCTAACTAAAACCCTCTTTCCATCAGTTTCCAAGACTTCTACCAATCTCCGTTCAACTTGCTTAGAGTTACCATTATCTGTTGTAACTACGGCATAACAAGACCATAAACCGCGATCGCTTTTTACTAAAGCGGTTACTGGTAACCAATAACCTTCCGTAGCTGTGGTTTGTATAATCTGTAACCGAGCTATTTCTTGAGGAGATACTCTAGCAGTTGATGGTAACTGTAAAATAACTGTGCGAGTACGAGTAGCGCGATCAACTTCGGGTAAGATAGCTTTTACTGTAGCTGTATAAGTCTTTCCACCAATTTCTACCTTTTTTTGACTACCAGGTAATAAGTTGCCAGCAACATTAATCGGTACACCGATTTTGACTTCTGGTTGGCTATCTTCTACTAAACGGACAATTGATTTTCCTGTCTCTACTACTGTTCCTTCATCCAGATAACGTAGGGATATCGTGCCAGAAAAGGGAGCTTTAAGAGTACTTTTAGCAATAGTAATATCTAAATCAGTAATTTGTGCCGATAATTGATCGATTACAGCCTTTTGTCCCACTATTTGTTCGTAACGAGTCCCATTTCTCAATTCTGCTAAATTACTTTTTGCATTACTTAAGCGTTCTGATAAAGCTTGGGAGTTAAAAGCTACTTCGTCTAATTGTTCCTTAGAAATTGCTCCTTCCGTATAAAGATATTTCCTCCGATCGCTTTTTAACCGTTCTAATTCTAATTGCTTCTCTAAATCCCTCACTGTGGCTGCTGCTGCTGCAATCTGTTCCTTTCTTGCACCATTTTCTAGTTCTGCTAATCTAGCTGATGCTTGGGCTTTTTGAGCAATTAAAGACTGCCTTTGAGCTGCTAAATTACTACTGTCCAATCTGGCTAATATTGTACCAGTAGTAACGCGATCACCTTCGTCTACGTAAACTTTAATCAATTTACCACCCCGCTCAAAACCAATCTCACTAGTACGTACTGCTACTACTTCTCCTGTATAGCTTTCTACTGTTTGATAAGTCTTGGTTAATTTAATTTCGGTAGTTGTAACAGGTAGGGGTTTAACTGGAGTTTGTATGGGAATAGGAGCATTATTTGCTTCGGTTGTCCCCTCAAATTTGCCAATTCCCACCCCAGCTAGTAACAGAATTAAACTAGCTGATACTATTTGCCATCTCTCTAGTTGTAGAGAATTTTTCTTTCCTGGTGACAAAGTTGATTCTTCCGCGTAGGAGGATTCTTTTTCCTCCATAAATTTTGAGATTGATTGGTGATTCATGGTTCTCTTGCATAGAAGAAAGGTTAAATGATATACAATTAAATGATATACAATAAGTTGTATATAAAAATATTGTACTCAATTTGTTGAGTATGTCAAGCAATATAATTAATCATCAAGTTTTCTATGGCGATTGGTAAATGTTCAATGATAAATGTTCAATGAAATGGCACTAGCACATACAATTTTGGCGACATTAGGAGATGAATCTTATAGTGGGTACGATTTGTGGAAGAAATTTTCCCAAAGTACTAAATGTTACTGGCAAGCCAGCCAACAGCAGATATATCGGGAATTAGGGAAATTAGAAAAGCAAGGTGCGATCGCATCTGAAGTTATCCCTCAAGAAGGTCGTCCTGATAAAAAAATCTATCGTATAACAGAGCAAGGAATAGCAATACTCAAAGATTGGCTAGTAGAACCTTCTGAACCTATGGCAATTAGGGAAGAATTGCTAGTTAAAGTAATTGCAGCTAAATTATTACCAAATTCGGTTATTTTGCAAGAAATCAAACGCCGTAGTCAAATCCACTCTCAGCAAGTATCGGCTTATAAACAGATACTTCAGGAGAAATTCCCTGATGTGGATAAATTGTCTTATGAACAAAAGTGCAGTTATTTAACTTTGCGTTGTGGGATTCGTTATGAAAGTACTTGGGTTGATTGGTGTAATGAGGCAATAGAACTTTTGAGTGAGGAAGAAAAGTAAAAAGTAGTTAGTCCTAAAGGATACCGCTCCGCATATAGTTAATAGTTAATAGTTAGTGGCTGGTGGCTAATCGGTCAGAAATGTTTTGGAGCTAAAGTGATGGAATGGGAGGCATTATACGAACAAATAAATTAGTTTTGCTGTCCCTAGTATTTCTTGTTTTCTAATCCAATTGTGACTTTGCTCAACAGACTGTTTGGTTAGTAAATCTACCTTACGTTTAAATATTTTCTCCAGTTCTTGTTTCATTTCCACAATTTCAAAGCCCCATTTGGCATCAGAGGAAAACTGAACCATCACATCTATATCACTATTAAGATTAAAGTCTTTCCTCAGTACCGAGCCAAAGAGATAAAATTCTTCGACTTTCCAGCGTTGACAAAAATTTACTAGTGCCTCTTGAGGCAAGGTAATTGCTGTTATCGATTTAAAAGGCGTAGATTCATCTACTATAGTTTCATTCTCCATGCTGTTTACTGTTAGTTTGGCTTGCCTTTATTGATTTTTCGAGTAATTATACCAATTCTCAAAAGTCACTCGGAACTCAGATACAAGAAGTCAAATTAGAGCAAGTTGGTTACTTTAGACCGCTTTTTGGGAAATATGGGTATGACCTCTGAACTTATTAGTTATTTGGACAAAAGTTGGTTTGCCTGACTAAATCTTCAACAAAAACCATGAAATCCCCCATATTTAGCGATCGCAATTATCTTGGGCTAGAGCAATCAACAGGCAAGAGTACATATATTGCTGCTTTGTCTGTTGCTTTCTTTTTATCCATAGGTATAGGAACAACGGTTTCTGCTCAAATTGTGCCTGATAACACCTTGCCCAATAACTCTGTTACTCTTCCTAATGGGAATGTAATTCAAATTACGGGAGGTACAACCGCAGGTACTAATCTGTTTCATAGTTTTGAGGAATTTTCTGTGTTTACAGGAGATACCGCTTGGTTTAACAATGCTTTGACTATAGATAATATAGTGACTCGTGTTACTGGTGGTTCTATTTCGACTATTGATGGTTTAATTCAGGCTAATGGCAGTGCCAATCTTTTTTTGATTAATCCCAATGGAATTATTTTCGGGGAAAATGCAGCTTTAGATATTGGTGGTTCTTTTCTGGGAAGTACTGCGGATAGCCTCAAGTTTAGTGATGGTAGTGAGTTTAGTGCGGTAAATCCTGAAGGGAATCCTCTGTTAACAGTGAGTATTCCTATTGGTTTGCAGTATGGAACAAATAACGGAGATATAGTAGTTCAGGGTTCAGGTAATCAAATTCAGTTTAATCCTAATTTTACGATTAACAAAGATGCTCGACCTACTGGGCTGGAAGTAGATACTAGTCAAACTTTGGCTTTGGTAGGGGGCAATGTTTTTGTAGACGGAGGTAATCTTACTGCTGAATCAGGAAGAGTTGAGCTAGGCAGCGTTACTGATAATAGTTTAGTCAAACTGATTTCCAGTAGCTCAGGTTGGAGATTAGATTATAGTGAGGTGAGTAATTTTCAGGATATTTATCTGGCTCTGGCTTCTTCTGTAGATGTGAGTGGTAATGGTAGTGGTGATGTCAATTTACAGGGAAGAGAGGTAATTATTATCGATGGTTCAGCTATTTTGGTAGATACTTTAGGGGATATTGACGGTGGTAAGCTGGAAGTTAATGCCTCAGAATTACTAGTAGTTGCTGGTACTGCTACGGAACTGCCTTTTATTAGTCTTTTATATACTAATGTTGCCCCAGGAGCTACTGGTAATGGGGGCGATATAGAGCTTAATGGTGGGGATATAATTGTTGCTGGTGGAGCGCAAATACTAACTACTACCTATGGTAGAGGTAATACAGGTAATATCAGAGTTCAAGCGGATGATGTAGAACTAATTAGTGGTTCTCCCATTCTTGGTTCTAGCGGTATATTTACCCTGGTTTTTGGTTCAGGCAATGGCGGAGCAATAGATATTCAGGCAAATAATATTTTTGTCTTGGATGGTGGACAAGCAGCAACTATTAGTTTTGCTGATGGTAGGGGAGGAAATCTCAATCTAAAAGCTAATAACATCGAGTTAACTGGAACTTCTCAAGGAGGTTTTCCCAGTGCTTTATTTGCGGGTATCCAACCAGGAGCTACAGGAGATGGTGGGAAATTAGCTATTGAAGCTAAATCTTTGTTAGTTAGTGACGGTGCCCAAGTAGGAGTTAGTACTTTCGGAGAAGGTAATGGTGGAGTTTTGGAGATTAGGGCAGATGATATACAGTTAACGGGAACTTCTCCAGGAGATTCTTCCAGTGGTTTATTTGCCAATGTGGAACCAGGGGCTACAGGAAATGGCGGTCTTATTGATATTAAAACTCAAAACCTGACAATTCTTGAGGGAGCGCAAATTACCACAAGTACTTTTGGCTCAGGACAGGCAGGCTCAGTTCAGGTACAAGCTAATGAAATAAGATTAGCTGGCACTTCCCCCAGTGGCAATCAACCCAGTGGCTTATTTTCTACTGTTGCCCCCCAAGCAGAAGGGAATGGCGGAAATTTAAACATTAATACTGGAAGCTTACAAATTATAGACGGAGGGCAAATTGCGGTTGGTACTCGTGGCGTTGGAAATGGGGGAGAACTAAATATTACAGCTAATGAAGTTGAGTTAATCGGGGGGTCAGAATTGGCTGCTAGTGGTATTTTTGGTAATGCTATTGTTGATACTGGAGACGGTGGCAATATTAGAATTACTACCAATAGTTTGAATATTCAAGATGGTGCAACTATTAGTGCTAGTAACTTCTCCAGTCGTAGGAACATTCCCCCAGGAAAAGGCAAAGCAGGTAATATTTTAGTTAAGGCTAATTCTCTCCAACTTGACCGCACTGACTCAGAAATTCCCAGTAGTATTACTGCTTCCACTAATGCTGGTGGAGGGGGAGAAATAACTCTCAATGTAGCTGAAGGAATCATCCTCAACAATGACAGTCAGATTACTGCTGAAACCCTAGGTATTGGTGATGGAGGAAGTATTAATATTACTGCCAAAAATCTTAATCTCAATAGCGGAGGGCAAATTTCCACTAATAGTGATGGCATAGGAAACGCAGGTAATATTAATATTGCTGCTGCTGAAGAAATTAACACCAACCGAGGCAAGATTACTGCTACTTCTACTCAAAGTGGGGGTGGTAATATTAACCTGGCTACTGATTTTCTCTGGCTCAAAAATAATAGCTTAATTAGCACCAGTGTATTAGATAGTACTGGTGGGGGTGGTAATCTGACTATTAATAGTAAATATATTATTGCTCAAGACAACAGTGATTTGAGGGCTAATGCAGTCTTGGGAGAAGGAGGAAATATTGATATTACTACAGAAGTAATTTTATTATCTCTAGACAGTGAAATTGATGCTAGTTCTGAGTTTGGTTTAGATGGAGCAGTAGAAATCAGAAGTCCTGAATCAGATCAGCAAATTGGGGTAGTTCAACTACAGAATCAAACTACCGAATCAACAGAGCTTATTACTGCTAATTGTGCTTTAGAACAGCAAAATGTGATGGTAGTAACAGGGAAAGGGGGATTATCAGAAAATCCTAGTCAATACCTTAGAAGTCAGTCAGTTTGGGAAGATTTGCGAGATTTTGAGCAACCAACCCCCTCACTTGCCAGCAACAAGATTATTGAAGCTCAACAATGGATTGTGAATGACAGAGGCAATGTTGAATTGTTAAGTCAGCTTCCTTTTAATCAGTGTAAAAAGTAAATCTTGGTTTTGCTAAATTGAATTAGATAGTTGGTTGATTGTTCATCGTTGATTGTTCATCGTTCATCGTTCATCGTTGATTGTTCATTCTCTGCTTCTTTTGGTGGTTGTCACACTTAATGCTTTATTTATGGAACTTTGAAACAGTTATTAAACTTGATTTTTATGACAAAATCCCCTCCACATAAGAATCCCCATCCAGAATATCTGCCTCTTTCTGTACCTAGTAATTTTCTGCCTCCTATTAGTCGCTGGATTACTTTTGGTGGTGTGTTTCTGGTTGGCACTGTGGGAACACTGATAACTATTGTGGCTCTTATGCCCTATACAATAATGATTAAAGCTGATGCTCGTATTCGTCCTGATGGAGAACTACGTATCGTTCAGTCACCAGCAGCAGGTAAAGTTGAAAGTATTGAAGTGACTAGTCATCAGGTACTCAAGCAAGGTGATGTGATTGTGGTTCTGGATGATGCTGAACTAGTTATCCAAAGTAAAAAGCTCAAAAGTAATATTGAACAAAATAAAATTCAGTTAGCTCGCACTAATGCGCAAATAGAAGCGGTAAAACAAAAAATTCTGGCTGAACAAAACAAGATTAATAGCACCATTGCTGCTGCGGAAGCTGAGTTAAGTTTGCAGCAACGCAGATATCAAGATCAGAAAATTACTACAGTAGCAGAAGTATTGGAAATAGAAGCTGCTTTAAAGTTAGCTCAAGAAGAGTATAAAAGATACCAACAATTAGCCAATACAGGAGCTATTGCTTCATTACAACTCAAAGAAAAAGAAGCTGCCCTAGAAACTGCTCTTGCCAGACTGGACAAAGTAAAAGCTGCCCTAAACCCTAGTACGGCAGAAGTGGAAATAGCCCAGAAGGGTATTAACCAAGCCAAAGCTTTAGGCAAAGTTACTATTGCTAGTTTAATTGCTGACCAAGAACAATTGAAACAACAAAAGTCAGAAATTACTAACAGTCTCTACCGTAATCAACAAGAATTGGAACAAATAGAAACTAAACTTCAAGAGATGATAATTCGTAGTCCTGTAGGGGGAACGATTCAAAAACTCCATCTCCGTAATAGTACCCAAGTGGTGCAACCAGGAGATATGTTAGCTCAGATTGCTCCTAGTGATATTCCCTTAGAAATCAAAGCTTGGGTTGCCTCAGAAGATATTAGTAGACTGAAAGTAGGACAAAAAGCATTAATGAAAGTATTTGCCTGTCCCTATCCCGATTATGGTACTCTTTCGGGTTATGTGAGTGCGGTTTCTCCCGATTCCTTACAATCCCAAGATAACAAGACACAAATTTCCAATTATGAAGTGACGATTCAGCCTGATAATCCATCTTTCAGCTTAGGGAATAAGAACTGTACCATACAAGCGGGAATGGAAGGCAGAGCAGAAATTGTTACCGATCAAGAGACTATCTTAACTTTTCTGTTAAGAAAAGCCAGATTAATTAGTGATTTATGAATTAAGTAGTTGTGCAAAATTAATTTGATAGTTGAGGGAGGTGTTAGGTATTAGGTAGTAGGTATTAGGTATTAGGGAATATACAAATAATTCTGCTTAATTAGGTACTTAATTTAACGTCAGTTCGACAAGACTCAAAACTCAGAAATTTATCACAATTTATAAGTTTTTAGATATTTGAATACTTCATGGTTTGATTGCCTCAAAAATCTTGCATTTGTCAATGGTTCGGAGACGAAAAATTACAAAAAC
>JASJDB010000105.1 GCA_030065315.1 Xenococcaceae cyanobacterium MO_167.B52
TGGACAACATGAAGAAACCCTGCTAGTTCGGGCTGGAGGACACATTGAACGCATTGATACCATGGATTTAGGCTTACCCATTGGTCTTGATGATGATATTGCTGATTTTATTGACCACACCATCGTTGACTTACATCCGGGTGATGGGGTAGTTGTATACACTGATGGCATCCCCGAAGCTTTCAATCTAAAGAAAAAACAATATGGAATGGAACGACTCTGTGAGATTATTAGTCAAAATTGGCAGCATACTGCTCAAGAAATTAAGCAAGCAGTCATTGACGATCTCAAAGCATTTATTGGGGGACAAAAAGTATTTGATGACATTACTCTGGTGATACTCAAGCAGCAATAAATTTACCACAGAACGTGAGTTCGACGAAGCTACTACTGAAGGACACTCCGAACTCCTCACTCACGTCACAGAAGTTAAGTTTAGTGGCTATCGAGTTGGATGTGGTTTGTACAAACAAAAAGTATCTTTTTACTAACTATTACCCTAGTTCTTGCTTTTTATGCAATTGTTAACCTGTTGACCCAAACAATAATTTTTTGATTAAGTTTTGACATGAATCTTCGGAGTCGAATTCAGCTAACAATAACAGGTCTGCTCTCTTTAGCCTTACTACCCACTATTGCTCTGCTGACTTGGACAGCTCGTCAATCTCTGCTAGAGCGCACGAAAGAAGATGGAGTGCGAATTGCTCAGATGTTGACCCAAAGTGCTAGTCTGGTTGAACAAATCCCCCAAGATGTAGAAGAAGTAATAGGGGAGCAGATGGTGATATCCTCGATGATTGCTGCTCATCTAGTTGATACCGCCGAAAATAGAGCAGGTCTAAATCCAGATGAAATTAATGCTCGTCTCAAGACTATTGTTGCTCAAACTCAATTAGACCATATTATAATTACTGACGAGAAAGGAAATGCCTATCTTACTACTACTCCGGAGTATGATTTTACTTTTAGCCCCGATCCTGAAGAACAGCCACAAGCCCATGTTTTCTGGCCTTTACTGACTGGTGAAAAACAGGTTGTTATTCAGGAAGCACGCCAGCGAGAAGTTCCCCCTGATATTTTCAAATATGCTGGAGTCAGTGGGATAGATCGTCCCCGGATTGTGCAGGTTGGTTATCATTTTAAACTTCTGGAAAATTTGCGTCGTCAAGTGGGAGTTGAACCTCTAGTTTCTCAACTGCTCAATAGTGAGAATATTAGTGGGATCTGGGTTGTTAGAAGCGATTTGAGTTCTTTAGCCTCCCAAGTCAGCGATGGTTGGGATTTGACCTCAGAACTGAGCGATGCTGATTACGAACGTTTACGTTTAGCCATCAAGCAAAAGCAAATCGCCAGTCAAATCGAAGGCCCTTTTCTCAAGATTTCTAATCCTTTACTGGATTCTCAAGGACAGATCAAAGGAGCAACTCTGATTTATCTTTCTCTCAATCCTGTCAAAGTGGCTCTTCGCAATCAATTATTACTGGCGATCGCGATCGCTGTCTTAGTCTTTGTGTTAGGGCTAATTGCATCTTACCTTTTAGCTCGGTGGATTACGAACCCGATTGAGAGAGTCAGCAAAGCTTCAGCAGCCCTCTCGGCTGGCAACTGGGAGCAAGCTGTACCAGTGAAACGTTCCGATGAGTTAGGTATTTTAGCTAAGTCTTTCAATAGCATGGCTGGGCAGCTCAAGCAATCCTTTGAAATCCTGGAAGAAAAGGTTCAAGAAAGAACCGCAGAACTGGCTCAAGCCAACCAAGAAATCAGCAGTTTGAATGAAAAACTCAAAGCTGAGAACCTGCGCCTGGGGGCAGAACTGGACGTGGCTCGGCAGATTCAGCAGATGATTTTGCCTAAACCCGAAGAATTAGAAGAGATCAAAGGTCTGGATATTGCTGGCTTTATGGAACCGGCAGATGAAGTGGGCGGAGACTACTATGACGTGCTGGAAACAGATGGGATTGTCACCGTAGGCATTGGCGATGTCACGGGACATGGTTTAGAGAGTGGTCTATTGATGCTAATGACCCAAACCGCAGTGTGTACCCTGCAAGAAATCCGTGAGCAAGATCCCGTCAGGTTTCTAGATACTCTCAACCGCACGATCTACCGCAACGTGCAACGTATGAACTCCGATAAAAACCTCACCCTAGCTATTCTTAACTACTCAGAGGGGAGAGTGAGCATCACTGGACAACATGAAGAAACCCTGCTAGTTCGGGCTGGAGGACACATTGAACGCATTGATACCATGGATTTAGGCTTACCCATTGGTCTTGATGATGATATTGCTGATTTTATTGACCACACCATCGTTGAGCTACATCCTGGTGATGGGGTAGTTGTATACACTGATGGCATTCCCGAAGCTTTCAATCTCAAGAAAAAACAATATGGAATGGAACGACTCTGTGAGATTATTAGTCAAAATTGGCAGCACAATGCTCAAGAAATTAAGCAAGCAGTCATTGATAATCTCAGAGCATTTATTGGGGGACAAAAAATATTTGATGACATTACTCTAGTGATACTCAAGCAGCAATAAATTCAAGTTAAGAGGTTTACATAATAATGCAAAAGGTATTTGGAGATTACATTGAGGATTTTCCGCCCGAACTGGATTCTTTAGAAATTATCTTTACCCCCACGTCTCATTCCATTAGAAAACGATGGTCTAATAATCGTTTATCAGCTCAATTTGTAGCTGATTATTGCTCGACTTTTCTGCCAGTAGATGATGACGACCCCGATGGAACTCGCAGAATTAAAGAAAGTAAAGGTGCTATTACCTACATTGCTAATGAGTTATTAGAAAATGCGATGAAATTTAATGATCGAGATAGTAACTTTAAGGTCAAGTTCGGTATTTACTTTATAGAAGATATAGAGCTGGAAAACGGTTCAGTTACAGCGGTCTTGTTTGTGACTAATGGTGTTAATCCTGATGGAGTAGATAAATTCCAAGCTTTTTTAACAGAACTACTTGCTTCCGATCCAGAAGAATTATACGTTACTCAGGTTGAGAAAAGTATGGAAGAGGAGCATTCTGAAGCATCTGGATTAGGTTTTTTGACCATGATTAATGATTACTCAGCTAAACTAGGCTGGAAGTTTCAAAACCTCAGTACAGAGCCTCAAATCTATACTGTAACTACGATGGTGCAAGTAAGGGTATAGTATTCTTTTACATTCATCAATCGATCTAATTTTTAATTCAAGAAACAATTTTAACTAACGATGACAATTGAAGAAATTAAAGACAACGATTACACAGTGCAATACGATTCAGAGTCAAGCACAGTTAATTTTGTAGGCTTGTTAAGTCTGGGAGGTACAAAAGAATATGCACCCATCGCCGATCTCTTAAATAAGATTGCTGCTGCCCAACCAGATCAAATGACTTTGAACTTAAGAAAATTAGAATTTCTCAATAGTTCTGGTATCAGTATGCTGTCAAAATTTGTTCTAGGATTACGTAAAAAGAAATCAATTCAATTAGTAGTTTTAGGTTCAAACGAAGTACCTTGGCAGGGTAAATCCTTGAAAAATTTACAGAAATTTCTGCCTAGTTTGAAGCTAGAAATTGAATAAGCTTAATTTTATGGGGGTTCTCATTTTAATGAGATACAACAGATATCTTGGTTTTGGTTGATGGTTCATGGTTGATGGTTCATCGTTCATTGACTGTACCTCACTTATTTGAGAAAGGCTATAGTCTCTTTGAGAATTTTTGAAAGGCAACTTAATTTAAAAATTTTAAAACGATAAATTAATCAAACAGAACAAGTTTAATTTTTGTTAATGATCGATTTAGAACTCTTTAATATAAATATACCTTTTTTTTCTAAAAACATAGAGCAAGTAATGTTTGTGTTGAAAAGCCTAGCTTTTACAACTATTGGCACAATTTTACTCTATGGATTGTTGTTCTATCTTTTCCGTAGCATCTTTCGGAAATTTGAAAGAGATATTGCTTTGGTTACTCTTAATGTATCTGCGGATTCAGTGCTGATTATTTTTATTTTGAGTAGCTTTAAAATCACTATTGCCAATTTGGATTCTAGTTTAGATTTGACATGGCTCAATCCAATTTTGATAACCGCAATTATTCTGGCGGTAAGTTACTGGTTGTGGCAATTACTTACTCAGGTTGTTTTCTATTACCTCAAGAAATGGGCTGAGAATACGGAAATTATGTGGGACAACGTCTTGTTTCCTTTATTAGAAACTGTGACTCCCATACTAATTACCTTAATTAGTTTTGCTTTGATTCTACAACTTTCTTTTGGCGTTAATTTAAGCGGAATTTGGGTTGCCTTGGGGGGAGCAAGTTTTATTGTTGGTTTTGCTACTAAAGATATTCTTGCCAATTTCTTCAGTGGTATTGTACTTTTAATTGACACTCCCTTTCAGTTTGGTGATGTATTGCGTTTAGAAAATGGCAATTTAGGAATTTTGCAAAAGATCGGTCTGCGTGTCACCCAAATTTACCAATTTGAGAGTCATACAGAAGCCTATATCCCCAATAGCGTCTTGCAATCACAAAAAATTGTCAATCTTAGTCGTCCCATTGCACCAATTCATTACTCAGTTCCAGTGACTTTTCCATCTAATTGCGACCTAAACAGATGTTATCAAACAATGGAGGAGATTATCTTAGCACATCCCGACACTATAGGTGATATTGAAACTAAATTGCAATATTTAGACAAATATTTTAACTGGGGAGAAGAGACTGGAAAATGTTTTCGTGCCAAAAAGGAAAATGGACGCAAAAGACTTATGGCGGAGCAAGAAGTTAACTCTAAACTGGAAGAAATTGAAGAAAACCTTGAGGCTTTAGTTCTCACCCTGCAATTTCTGGAAAAGGGTGGCTTGGAGCAAGATGATCTTGAAACAGTAAAGTATGAATATTACAGTATTCTCGATTTAGTAGGGCTAGAATTTATCCCAGTTGAAAAGTTCAATAAAAGACGGATCTTCTCTCAACATAAATGGCATCAGCTAATTCAGCTTGAAGAAACAAATTCCACCACATCTTTAATTAGCCTAATTAGAAAATGGTATCGGATCAGGTTGCAAGATGCCAATATAGTTGATGAAGATCAATATATCCTCCCTAAAATATGGGAATATCAGATTGAGATGTTGAAAAAACGGTTAAAACGCTTATTACAACAGATATTGAACCCAGAACGTATTGAAACTCGCCTGGATGATTACCTAAAAGAATTAGTACGTTGGTTGCGAATTAGATTTAAGCAAGCCAGAAGCAAATGTCACGATCCAGATGTGCGAATTGATCAGAATTTTCAGGGGAGTACCGAAATTTTTCTGAAATTTAGCCTCAATTATTATGTTGATGATATTAGGTTAGAGGATGGGGAACGGGGTGAGCGAGTCAATAGTGAAATTTATTACGAAATTCTAAATCATCTCCAATCCTATATGCATGGTTGATAAATACCTGATACTTTACTCTCTTAGATATTTCAATTCTATAGCACTAAGAATTTGGCTTAGGACAAGTTATTAACTTATCTGTGACCTCTTATGCGCTTGCATAGCTCTACCCGAAGGAGCAGCTGTATCCTTTTCTCTGCGCTCTCTGCGCTCTCTGCGGTTAAAAATAATAGTTAACTATCATCTCCTAACTTAAACTTGTAAAGCTATAATCAACTATTTCGATCTACACTATACTATGTCTTTACTAGAAGTTAATAACCTTAAGGTTGCTTATCCTCATCAATCACAATTAGATCCGATCTGGGCAATAGATGATATTTCTTTTAGTCTTGATTCAGGCTCTAGATTGGGACTAGTGGGAGAGTCTGGCTGTGGTAAATCTACCATTGGTAAGACTATTATGAGTTTATTGCCTGACCAAAGCCAGATAACAGGAGAGATTAAGTTTCAGGGAAAATCAATCTTAGGGTTAAATAATCGGGAATTAAGACAATTACGGGGGGAAATAGTGGCTTTGGTGTTTCAAGACCCCATGACAAGGCTCGATCCTCTCATGACTATCGGCGATCATTGCTTAGAAACTTTAAAAGCTCATCAACCCCAATTATCTCGTAAAGTGGCAAGAGATCAAGCTTTGGAAGTGCTAGAAGCGGTAAAGATTCCACCTAATCGTTGGGGACAATATCCTCATGAATTTAGTGGTGGAATGCGTCAACGAGTTGCGATCGCATTAGCCTTACTACTAAACCCTAAAATGATCATAGCAGATGAACCCACTACCAGTTTAGATGTTACGGTTTCGGCGGAAATACTACAAGAATTAACTCGCTTATGTAGTGAAAGGGATATGGCATTAATCCTAATTTCCCATGATTTAGCAATGGTAGGAGAATACTGCGATCGCATTGGCGTAATGTATCAAGGTAAAATGGTGGAAGCAGGAGCAGTAAAATCTATTCTGTATGAGCCTCAACAGGAATATACCCAGTCTTTATTAGCAGCAGCATTAAAAATTCAGCAGCCGTCTGATGTTTCATCACCTGTGAATCTTAATTCCTCTGACCCCATTTTAAAGATTAAAGATTTACAGCAATATTTCACCCTAGAAAGTAATTTTATTCAACAACTATTGTCTAGAGAAAAGAATGTTATTAAAGCTGTAGATAATATCAACTTTGAACTATATTCAGGGGAAACTTTGGGCTTAGTAGGAGAGTCTGGCTGTGGCAAAAGTACCCTATCTAGAACTATCTTACAACTGTTGCACCCCACTTCAGGAAGTGTGGAATTTTTAGGAGAAGATTTAACTCAATTATCTCCTAAGAAAATGCGAGCTAAACGTCGTCAGATCCAAATGATTTTTCAAGACCCCCACGCCTGTCTTAATCCTTTAATGACTGTGGGAGAAAGTATTATTGATCCGCTTTTTATTCACAACATTGCTAAAGGGTCAGAAGCCAAAGATCAAGTATTACAGATGTTAGAAAAAGTGGGTTTAACCCCTATTTCTGACTATTACAACCGTTATCCTGCCCAGTTATCTGGCGGACAACAACAAAGAATTGCGATCGCTCGTGCTTTAATTACTCGTCCTCAATTGGTAATCTGTGATGAGCCTGTTAGTATGCTAGATGCGACAGTGCAAACTCAAGTTTTAGACTTGATGTTAGAACTTAAAACTGAATTTAATTTAACCTATTTGTTCATCACCCACGATCTCTGGGTAGCCAGGTTTTTCTGCGATCGTATAGCTGTAATGAATCAGGGCAAAATTGTGGAAATTGGCACAACAGAGCAAATATTTAACCAGCCTCAAAATACTTATACTCAAAAGTTACTTAATGCAGCACCATTACTAGCAAAGTCTTCTACAATTGACAATTAATCGCTACCTATTTTTATTCAATTAATGTAAAATAATTTACAAATATTTATTTGTAAAGAAAATCAACAAAACATAAATCTTAACAGATAAACAGTTTTAGAATAAACACGACTGTCATTAGCTAGTAAAAAATATTTAATATGAGTAATTGGTCTCCAGGGCAAGAAATCGTAGCGGAAAGAGATCGTTATATTATTCAACGTCTTCTAGGTCGTGGTGGTTTTGGAGTTACTTATTTAGCTCAAGCAGAAAAATCCAATGAACTAATAGTTATCAAGACTATTGATAATAACTCTTCGATTAGAACCTATGCGGAAGATGTATTAATCAAAGAATTTACTAAACTTACAAAAATAAATAATCCCTACATTATTAAAGCCAGTTTCTTTGAAAAAATCAACCACAATTGGTGTTTATTTTTACCATATATTAGAGGTAAAGACCTTGATCAATATGTCAGGGAAAAAGGAATTTTACCAAAAGCAGAAGCGATAAAATATATTCGTCAAGTAGGACAAGCTTTAAACTATCTGCATCACGAAGCTGAATTAGTCCATCGTGATATTAAGCCCTCCAATATCATGTTAAATCATGACAATAGTCAAGTAATTGTAATTGATTTTGGCACCGCAAAACATTTCAATAATTATAACCATAATCTCAATACTCTTAAGATATATACTCCTGGTTATAGTGCTTATGAACAGTGCATGGGGAGGGTAGAAGAAATATGTCACGCCACTGATGTTTATTCCTTAGCTGCAACCCTCTATTTTCTATTAACGGGACAAACCCCCATATCGGTATTAGAAAGATTGCAAGAAGACAACTTAGTTCATCCTATAGTATATAATCCTCAAATTGGAGAAAAGCTCAATAATGCTATTGTTAGAGGCATGGCAATTGAAGCTAAAGATCGTCCTGAATCAGTAGAAGAGTGGTTCAATTTATTACAAATAAAACCCTATACAAAAAAGAAAAATAATCATCAGAGAAAATATAATTTAACCAAAGATATTAAATACTCTTTCACCACCGAAGCTTATAATGAGGGAAAAACTTACTATTTTACTCTCAATGAAAACCAAGAACCAATTGAATTAGGTAATGGGAACTATGGTTCTGTTTATCTGGGACATGATAAAGACGAGAAAGAATATGCGGTTAAAATTTTATACGAGTATGATGGCTCCGTCGTCGAAGATATCATAGAAAAACGATTTAATTCTGAAATAACATCTTCTAAAAATATCAGAAAAGTTTTGGGAAATTCTAATGACATCCCTGGGATTGTTCTCACCGTGGCTGGTTCAAAAAAATTTAAAGAATCTCCAGCTTTTAACAGTCTAGGAAAACAAATTGCCATAGAAAGATTATCCCAATATTGTCTGGTGATGGAAAAATATGAAAAAACCCTGGAAGAACTTTTAGAACAAGGCATTGATAAATATGCAATCCAATCTTCTGGCATCCTTAGATACGATTATTTAGAGCAAGAAATATTTGATTCTAACCTAGAAGCTAAAAAAGTAATCAATCAACAAGTTAAATCAGAAAGAGATCGAGAAATTCTGAAAAATCAAATTTATGAACTTAATGGCTACGATCTTTTAAAATGTTTAAATTTTCAACAACGCATAGCTAATATACTCCCTTATTTACAAGATATAGCCCAAGGTTTAAATTATTTACACAAAGCGAACTACCTTCATCTTGATTTGAAACCAGCCAATATCTTTATTAAATCTTTTGGCAAAGATGTAAGATGTGCTATTGGTGATTTAGGATTTTTAGAAACTAGCCAACTAGAACCAAAATCTTTACTAGGAAAATACGATCAATTACCATTAGGTACTATTCACTTTCGTTCCCCCGAACAAAAACAGTTTCGTGACGTTGCTAATGTGGAAATTGCTAATGATGCTAGAAGAACTTTAATTATTCGGGATCCTAAATTTAGAGATACTATTATCGAACAAGGTGATTATGTCATCTTTAGTAAGAATAAAACTAAAGCATATAAAATTCAAAGAGTTGAAATATCTCAACAAAAAAACAAACCAGTTTTAATTACTCTGTCATTAAATAATGAGGAGAAGAATAAGTTAAAACCCTGTAAACAAACTCAGTCCAACTTTTATAAGGTTCAAGGACAAAGAACAGATTTATTTGGTATTGGTGCAGTAGCTTTTAATTTATTAACTTGTGGTCAATCTCCAGAACGTTTTTATGAGAGTATTAACAGTAATTATGATACAGAAGAATTAAATGTTGATAGTCTAATCAAGTACTACGAGAAAGTTTATAGTTTTGAATCCAACGAACCAGGAGTAACTAAAATTTTTGATCCTTTTAAAGATCAAAAATCCACTGAATATGCCCCAATTCAAGTTGTAGAACTAATTTTGAAATGTATGTTGTATAAAACGCAAAATACTTTCTTTAACTACAGTAAAATGGAGCATCAAGAACCAACAGATATTTTATTAGAACAAATTATCGATTTATATAAAGATGATGGTTTTAATAGAGGGCAAAATGCCCCATTTAAAATAGTTAGAACTGATAACTTACTTTACAATGGTATTATTCCACCAAATCCTTCGGAAAAAGAAGAGAAATTTATTGATTCGCTTCAAGCTTTAAAAGATCTATCCCAAGATAAATACAACCAACGCCTTAGACAAGGAATTTGGTATTTTAGCCAGTTAGCCCGACTAGTTAAAACTCATTTAGAACATCCTTCAGACTTTTACTTTGCTGAAATACATCCTCAAAATATTGTAATTAGAAAACCTAATAGCTCCAATCAATCTAAAACTTTAGATACTAACTTTGTCGTATATAGAAGTAAAGAAGCTTATCAAAATGACCTGAGAAGTGATCTAGTATTTACTAAGATTATGATGCTGAATTATCAGGGAAATCCTTATGTTCCTAAATTATTTTCTAATATGCATCGTGAGATAACTTTAGAAAAAATTAAAGAGGAAAGTTCGGTTGATAACTATAATACCTACAGATTTAAGTATGCTTTTTCTGATAAGTATGAAAATAAAGTTGAGATCAATGACTGGATTATCATTAAGCCAATAAATCAGAATCACAACTGGTTGTTCAAGGTAATAAAAGTCAACCCCCAAGAGCAAATAATAACAGTAAAATCTATACCGAGTCCAAACATTAGCCAGCCCAATCTAGAACTAATATTCACTAGTAGGACTAATATTAATCAGGAACTAAAAAGATGTATTTATTATAAGAATATTAATCCCTGTCTCTACTATCTACATATGTTAGGAATCTATCTGTATAATATCTTTTTTCTAGGGATTAATAATAATGACTATGAGCTAGTACAGAAGGTTTTTAGCCAAGTTCAAAATGAACAATACTTTATTAATTTGAATGAAGGATTTGTCAATCTCAAATTTTTTCTACCTAGCCAAGAGGAAGATAATATCAACCTGGGTTTTCTCTCAAAATTTTTGTCAGATAATGATCAGCCTAAAAAAACAGATAAACGAGAAGAAATACTCCAATTTCTGGTTCATATATATCTCAAATTAAGTTTTTCTGAGGGAGAAAATTCTTATTATCATCAGGAAAATAATGATCTGGACATCATTGATTCAGTATTAGATGATATTGCTCTGGTTAAGGGAAAAATTGCTGATTTTTTAGGCATAAAAGTTTCCAAGCTAGAATCCCTCAATCTTAAAAATCAAGAAAAGCCCTCCACTAAAAATATTAATCAAGTAGAAAGCGAAGAAAATTACAATTTTCCTTCGTTTCACAAGCTGATTTTTTCTCAAGTCAGTTTCAGGGGTAACAGCGGTTGGAGAGAGTAACTATATTATGAATAATTTGCTGCAATATCCTTATTCTTCATCTCGCTCAGTGGTTTTAGGTCGCAAATGTGCAGTGGCAACTAGTCAGTCTTTAGCGACTTTGGCAGGAATGGAAATGTTTTGGGCAGGAGGTAATGCGGTAGATGCTGCCCTTGCTATGGCGATCGCATTAACTGTAGTAGAACCCACTTCAAATGGTATTGGGGGGGATGCTTTTGCTTTAGTTTGGGATGGCAAGCTACATGGGTTGAATGCTTCTGGTAGAAGCCCTCAGAGATTAAATCTCAGTTGCTTCAGAGACTTAGAAGCAATTCCCCCTTTGGGTTGGTTAACTGTTACCGTGCCTGGGGTAGTTTCTGGATGGCGTAGTCTTTGGGAGAAATGGGGCAAGTTACCCTTTGAACAATTATTTGAGCCAGCAATTCGCTATGCTAGTGAAGGTTATCCTGTATCTCCCATCACAGCCCAAGCCTGGCAACGAGCAGCAGCGATATTTTTACCCCTTACTGAACCAGAATATCAACCATTTAAAGAGGTATTTTTTCCCCACAATCGCGCCCCACAAGTAGGAGAAATTTGGGGGAGCAAGCTTCACGCTACTACTCTCCAAGAAATTGCAGCAACAGGAGGAAGCAGTTTTTATCAGGGAAAATTAGCCAGTGCCATCGCCAATTACGCAGCTGACACAGGTGGTTTAATTAGTGCGGAGGATTTAGCTAACCATCGCGCCGACTGGGTAGAACCTATTTCCACCGAGTATGGCAATCTCAAAGTTTGGGAAATACCCCCAAATACTCAAGGAATTGCTGCCTTAATGGGCTTAAATATTCTCGAAGGATTCGATCTCACCCAATATCCCCGCGATTCGGGAGCCAGTTTTCATTTCCAAATTGAAGCAATTAAATTAGCCTTTGCCGATTTACATCAATATATCGCCGATCCGCGATCGATGTCTCTGTCTACCGAACAACTACTCGCTAAAAATTATGCTGCTCAACGGCGTAAACTTATTGGAGAAACAGCGATCCCTTTGCCCACACCAGGCTTCCCTGAAACGGGAACAGTATATCTAGCAGCAGCAGATGAAAACTTGATGGTATCTTGGATTCAGTCTAATTATCATGGTTTCGGCAGTGGGTTATTAGTGCCAGAAACAGGGATTGCTCTCCATAACCGAGGACTAGGATTTACTCTACAACCAGAACATCCCAATCAAGTAGCACCCAATAAACGTCCATTTCACACCATTATCCCTGGTTTTCTCACTCAAGGCGATCGCGCTTTAGGGGCTTTTGGGGTAATGGGCGCGCCAATGCAACCCCAAGGACATTTACAGGTAGTAGTAAATATGCTTGATTACGGGATGAACCCCCAATCTGCTTTAGATGCCCCTCGTTGGCGTTATTTAGAAAAAGATTTGGTGTTACTGGAAAGTCACGTTTCCCCAGATATAGTTTTAGACTTAGTTGAGCGAGGACACAATATTCGTTTAGCCCCTCCTCGGATGTTTGGCAAAGGTCAAATAATTTTGCGTCAAGACGCTACTTTAATTGCTGCTTCTGAGCCTAGAGCTGATGGTTTAGCTTTAGCTTTTTAAATTAATAATAAATATTAAATATTTCAATGACTACTGCTGCTTATATTCATATTCCTTTCTGTCGTCGTCGTTGCTATTATTGTGACTTTGCTATTTCTGTTGTCGGCGATCGCGATTTAACAGAAGATAGTATTATTGTTAAAGATTATATTGACCATCTCTGTCAAGAAATTCGCGCTACATCCCAATCTAATAAACCTCTACAAACAATTTTTTTTGGTGGAGGTACTCCTTCTTTGTTACCTGTTAAACAATTAGAACAAGTTATCAACACTATAGAAAAACAATTTGGTATTGCTTCAGATGCAGAAATCTCCATAGAAATCGATCCCAATACATTTGATCAAGAAAAGCTTCAAGGCTACCTCGATTGCGGAGTAAATAGAGTAAGTTTAGGAATTCAAACTTTTGATGAAAAGCTCCTAGAACTTTGTGGTAGAACTCATCGAGTAAAAGATATTTTTCAGGCAATTGAAAATATTAAAAAACTATCGATTGAAAATTTTAGTTTAGACTTAATTACAGGCTTACCCCATCAAACTTTAGACCATTGCCAAACCTCCTTAGAAACAGCTATAGATATCAATCCTGCTCATTTATCTTGTTACGATTTAGTACTTGAGCCTGTAACAGCTTTTGGCAAACAATATCAACCAGGAAAAACCCCTTTACCTGACGATGAAACTACCGCAGCAATGTATCGTTTGACTCAACAAATATTAACTACTAATGGTTATAATCATTATGAGATATCTAACTATGCTAAACCAGGTTATCAGTGTCAACATAATCGAGTTTATTGGGAAAATAAGCCTTATTATGGTTTTGGGATGAGTGCAGCTAGTTATGTTGCAAATCAAAGATATACTCGACCTCGCACTAGAAGAGAATATTACAATTGGATCAAAGAAGGAGCAGTAATTGATATACTTAAAGTCGATCAATGGGATCTCTTATTAGAAACCCTCATGTTAGGACTACGTCTTGCTGAAGGAGTAGATTTATCGATTATTTCTCAGAAATTTGGCAAGAATAATTTAAGTAAAATTTTAAACTGTTTGCAAGAGTATCAAAATATAAATTGGGTATTAATAGAAAAAAACTTAAAATCTAACCAAAAATATAGATTAAGGCTTACAGACCCCGAAGGTTTTTTATTTTCCAATCAAATCCTTACCAGCTTATTTGAATTAGAGTTAGATTAAAAGTAACCTATTTTTATTCAAAAATAAAATTTAATATTTCCAAGTGATCAAACAAAAATATAGCAGTTCTCATGTTGTTGAGCTACAGAGTTTTGGGTTTTGAGGCAGGAGGCAGCCCTAATCCTAAAGGATACCGCTTCGCATAAGGATTCCCTTCGGTCAGGGCAGAAGGCAGGTTTAGGTGTACCTCATGAGTCCGAGAAACGCTATAGTTTTTTAAAAAAGCAGTAAATCATAAATGATAAATGATAAATGATAAATGTTAAATGTTAAATGTTAAATGGTAAATATTCAATGAACCAAGAATCTTCTAATTCTAAAAATGACTTTCTCAATCCAGTCAACAAATACTATGGTAAATTTACTCCTGGTAATTTAGCTTTTAATGCCAATCTCCAAGAATTTGCCAATCAAGTATCATATATTTGCAACTTAGAAACCAATGGCAAAATAACATCTGATGAAGCCTACGATAAAATTAAGCAATTGTGGAAAGCTTTAAAAAAGTCGAAAACCGAACTATTAGATCAAAATAATCAATCTAATAGCTAAGAGTTATTATTTATTACTTATTACCAAATACTTCCCTAACAAACCCTAAATAATCATGGTAAAAATTATTAGTCGTAAGTCTTTAGGAAAACAAACAGTTTATGATATCGGTGTGGTGAGAGATCACAACTTTCTTTTAGCTAATCACTTGATAGCATCCAACTGCTTCAATAAATCCCACTCTACTGCTTATGCCTATGTAACTTATCAAACTGCTTATCTCAAAGCTAATTATCCCACAGAGTATATGACAGC
>JASJDB010000106.1 GCA_030065315.1 Xenococcaceae cyanobacterium MO_167.B52
AAACTACCGACAATTGCACAATAACTGAAAATTTGCTTATTCATGCGATCGCTATTTACTCTCTTGCACACCGACGATGATTTTAGCAGCTAATATTGTGCCTGAATTGTTTATTTATTAGTTGTTTCTAAAATAAGCTTGTGGGGTTAAAAAACAGTTCCTTAAACACTAACTATTGCTAAGTTTCCTTATCTTTCGTTTTAGTTGACGAATATAAGACCTGATGACATCTGTTTTCGTTTTTTCAGCTTGAAGACAATATTGCTCTAAAATCTGTGCTTCTTCATCTGATATTCTTACTTCTAGTCGTTTCATTCTACGGAAAAATAACGTATAATGGCTTGATGTTACTCGGATTTAAGACAGAACTCAAATTAAACAATAAGCAGCGAACAATGTTGGCTCAACACGCTGGTGTGGCTCGTCATGCTTACAATTGGGGATTGGGATTAACCAAACAGATACTAGATCATAATCGAGACAATCCAGAAGAGAAAATCAAATTTCCCTCTGCTATTGATTTGCATAAATGGTTAGTGGCAATGGTTAAACCTAAAAACCCTTGGTATTACGAGAGTTCTAAATGTGCGCCTCAGTTCGCTTTGAGGCATTTGAGGGCAGCTTGGGATGATTGCTTTAAGAAAAAGAAACAGCCTCCACGCTTTAAGAAAAAAGGAAAGTCTGATAGTTTTACCCTTGATGGCACAATCAAAGTAATAGATCATTTTAAAATTCAAGTTCCCAAAATAGGAATTTTGAGAACCTACGAAAGATTGCCACAAGGATATAAACCGAAAAACGTTACTATCTCAAGAAAAGCTGATAGCTGGTTTATCAGTTATAAAATTGAGATTAAACCTCAAGCAACTATTAAGGCAGTAGCAAGAGTAGGAGTAGATTTAGGGATTAAAACCCTAGCTTACTTGAGTACAGGAATCGTTTTTGAAGGAGCAAAAAGTTACAGAAAATATGAGAAGAAGTTAGCCAAACTGCAATGGCGTAACCGTAACAAAGTAATTGGTTCAGCCAATTGGAAAAAAGCTCAAATCAAAATAGCCAAGCTGCATCGAAGAATAGCTAATATTCGCCAAGATACATTACACAAGCTCACTACTTATTTAGCCAAAAACCACAGCTTGATAGTAATTGAAGACTTGAATGTATCGGGAATGTTGAAGAATGGCAGATTAGCCAAAGCTATAGCTGATATGGGTTTTCATGAATTCAGAAGACAGCTAGAGTATAAGTGTCAACTCTATGGAAGCAAATTAATTATTGCTGATAGGTTTTTTCCGTCAAGTAAAACTTGTTCTAATTGTGGCTGGTATAATCCAGATTTAAAGCTATCGGATAGATGGTTTTGTTGTGTTAGCTGTGGTTCGTTTATCGAACGGGACTGGAACGCCAGTATCAATTTAAGTAGGTGGAGTCACCGCCCAACTCAAGCCTGTGGATAGGAAGTCGCCGACGACCCTAGTTGAAGCAGGAATTTTTCAATTTGTTAGCAAATGTTAGTAAAAAATGAACGGCAGCCTTACCAATGCCTTTTCTCTGAAACCTCCCATCAATCATAAACCGCCATAAAAATACTTCTGGGTTGGGAGGAGGAGCTTTACGTAGTGTTTCGTCATAGAGCATTACAAAACCAACGGGAGAATCTCCATAATAGATAGCTCGAAACCAAGCTTCTTCACTGAATAGTGCTTCAGCCAGAGAAAGGGCATTATTAGCAACAAAACATTCTTGTTCTTTACTAACCTTCAGATCGGTAATTGAACGTACAGTTTCAGCAGTAATCTCACGAAGGGTTACGGAAACTTTTGAGGATTGATTGGGATTGTTGTACATAGCAAACCTAAAGTCCAATTCATTGATTAAGCAAAGTTTTGTACATTAAATTACCAGGCTAGAATGGGCAGCGACGATCTGCCAAGTATCCTTAGAAGAGAGAGTCCAAATACGAGTAAATCGCAAATTATTATCGAAATCAGTACCATCGTAGCTACCTATTAAATGAACTTTAACAGTAACTATTGCGACATTTCCTCTTAGTTGAATCTGACAATCAGAAGGTGTTAAGACTTCAATATTAAACTTTCCCGATTGATGAGCAGCAAGATCGTCTTGTTTACCTAAGACTTGACCGAGATGATTGGTAAACAGAAGTTCGGGCGCAAGTAATTGATCGAGAACTGTTACATCCGAATGAACCATTGCCAGCCTCAGCCGTTCTTCGGCTTCAAGAATCTGTGCTTCGGTTGGATTATTGACACTCCCCATAGCTACGTACCTCATGATATGGATGTTTTTCATATTATCCTTGCTGATAGACAGCACCAATACCTAGTGGCAATTCGTCTAAAACATAATCACAGGCAGAACAAGTTTTGCTGCTGGGATACCATTGAATCAATTAAGCTAGTTACTATTAATAAAAAAAGCAAATCCTTATGAAAGATAAAATAATTTTCATTACTAAAGTTTTAATTGCTTCTTGGCTACTATCGCTCGGAATTAAATATAGTGAAAAACTACTGGTACTAGCTCCTACTAATATTAATGCTATAGTTATAGTCTTTACACCATGCTTTATAATGGTAGCTTTTCTCAGTTGGAAATATTGGCAAGATATTCATAATACTGCAATAAAAATCAAAGAAAAACCCTGATAAAATAATAGCTGAAAACTGATTAAATTAAGTTATAGCTGAAATTTTGGCATTTTTAATTTATAGTGGTTCTCGCAGTTATGCGGTACACCCAATGAACGATGAACGATGAATATGGGAAGCGTTATCCTTTAGGGCAAAAAATGGTCAGCATTAATAAAAAATCCGTATCTGAAACAAAGCTTCAACCTATAGCCATTCAACAACAGACTAAAAAATCTTGGACAATTGAAGATAGTGAACAACTATATGGTATTGAAGAATGGGGGGAACCTTATTTTTCCATTAATGCTGCTGGTAATATTACCGTATCTCCTCAAGGTGCGTCTAGAGGTATTTCCCTTGATCTCTATGAACTAGTTGAGTCTTTGAAAAAAAGGAATATTGGATTACCTTTACTAATTCGCTTCTCAGATATCTTGGCTGATCGCATGGAAAGATTATATGCTTGTATGAATCGAGCGATCGCACGTTATAATTACAATGGTAGGTATCAAGGGGTATTTCCTGTCAAATGCAATCAAAACCGTCATTTACTAGAAGACTTGGTAAGCTACGGCAAACCTTATCAGTTTGGTTTAGAAGCAGGATCGAAACCAGAGTTAATGATTGCTTTGGCGATTTTAGAGCCAAATACAGACAGTTCGGAAACTTTACTAATTTGTAACGGATACAAAGATCGAGAATATATTGAAACTGCTCTACTAGCTACCAGACTAGGACATAAACCAATTATTGTGATTGAGCAAATTAGCGAACTCCACACCATCTTACAAGTTAGTAAAGAATTAGACATTGAACCGATTATTGGAGTCAGAGCCAAACTTAATTCTAAAGGGATGGGACGTTGGGGAAATTCTACAGGAGAGCGGGCAAAATTTGGTTTAACTATCCCCCAAATATTGCAAGTAGTAAGAGAATTAGAAACCTCCCAAATGCTAGATAGTTTGCAACTATTACATTTTCATATTGGCTCTCAAATTTCCTCCATAGCAGTGATTAAAGATGCAATCCGCGAAGCTAGTCAGATTTATGTACAACTAGCCCAGATGGGTGCCAAGATGGGATATTTAGATGTAGGTGGGGGTTTAGCAGTAGATTATGATGGCTCAAAAAGCAACTTTCCAGCTTCCAAAAACTACAATATGCAGAATTATGCCAACGATATCGTGGCACAAATTAAAGATGCTTGCGGTCGCAGTAAAGTAACTGTTCCCACTCTAATCAGTGAAAGCGGTAGAGCCATTGCTTCCCATCAATCAGTATTGATCTTCGATGTTTTAGGGGCAAATCATGTGTCTCTGACTACTCCCCAACCGTTAGAAACAGAAGAACATTTAGTTTTGAGTAATTTTTGGGAAACCTATCAATCGATTAAAGAAGGCAATATTCAAGAAACTTATAATGATGCGATTCAGTTTAAAGAAGAAGCTCAAAGCCTATTTAACCTAGGTTATTTGACTTTAATAGAGCGATCGCGAGCAGAAGAACTATACTGGGCTTGTTTGCATAAAATTGCTCAAATCATACGTAATAAAGCAGATATTCCAGATGAGCTACAAGATTTAGGGAAGATTATGGCATCAACTTACTATATCAATCTCTCAGTCTTTCAGTCTGTCCCCGACTCTTGGGCGATTAATCAACTATTCCCTATTATGCCCATCCATCATTTGAATGAACAGCCTACAGCGAGAGCCATACTGGCGGATCTTACTTGTGACAGTGATGGAAAAATTGACCGCTTTATCAATCGCAAAGATAGTAAAGACATTTTAGAATTACATCCTCTAACTGACCAACCTTATTATTTAGGAATGTTTCTTGTGGGGGCTTATCAAGAGATTATGGGAAACTTACACAATCTTTTTGGTGATACTAATGTGGTTCAGATCCAGATGACTCCTAACAGTTATCAAATAAAATATGTAGTAAAAGGAGACACCATTAAAGATGTTTTAGGTTATGTGCAATATAAGGCAGGAGATTTACTGGAAATTATGCGTTGTCGTACCGAAACTGCCCTAGAAGAAAATCGTATTACCCTAGAAGAATCTCAAAAACTTTTACAAAACTATGAAACTAGTTTAGATAGCTATACTTATTTAGTCGGCAATTAAATTTATCTATGGTAATTCGCTCATTTCTTGCAAAACAATTAGGTTATCCCTCTGGTTTTTTTGGTCGTTTGGTAATGAAATTACTCAATAAAAGTAATGCTGAGATGAATGATATTACTTTTACCAAGCTCAATATTCAGCCAGGAGATTTTATTTTAGAAATTGGCTTTGGTGGAGGGTATTTACTGAATAAGATCGCAACTTCTCAAATTCCAAGTTTAATAGCAGCAATAGACCCGACAATTGATGTTATAAAGATGGGCAATAAAAAATTTAAGCACCAAATTAAACAGAAATATCTTGAGCTAAAGCAAGCTAGTGCTGAGAGTTTGCCTTATAATAATCGCTATTTTGATAAGATATGTACTGTCAATACCATTTATTTTTGGTCAGATCCAAAATTAGTATTAGATGAGTGCAATCGTGTTTTAAAACTAAATGGAAAATTAGTGATTTGCTATAATTCTCCTGTCTTTTTAGAAAAAACTAAACTAACTCAACATGGTTTTAAAACCTATGAACCTGAAAACTTAGAGTTACTAATGCAGAGTTCAGGTTTTACCGATATATCTACTATCTCAGCCGACGGGGGTACTAGTAATGAGGTATTTTATTGTACTTGTGGTACTGTAACTTATATCAATTCTCGAAAATAACGGGAGACTTAGTGTGAGGGAGAAGTCAGAAGTCAGAAGTCAGAAGTCAGAAGTCAGTCCTAAAGGATTAGCTGGCGCGTCAAGTCAGAAGTCAGAATGAACAAAGGATTGCAAGCTCTTGAATGATCATAAATGAACTCTCTATATATCTAGCTATTTTTGAAAATTAGTATTAGTTAAAATAATTTATTTAACTATTTTAAAGAAACAATAAAAGTATCCAAAAATCACCAAGCTAAATTACAATTATTTTTCATCAAAGTATGACATTCAGTCTTTTTCCTAATCTTTTCTTTAATGGTATTCAGCAGTTCTCGTACTGGTGAGGTACAGTAACCTGAAGCTTTTTGTTCATTGTTCATTGTTCATTGTTCATTGTTCATTGGATGTATCTTACGTGAGTTCGATGAGTACGAAATTAGCTAGTTGTGATACAGGGAATAGGGAATAGGGAACAGGGAACAGCTTATTGCTTCGTTCTTATTAATCAAGAATTTAACTCAGAATACAATCTGTCGAACTCACGTTATCTTACTGATTTGAGAAATGCTTTATTTTAATCAAAAATTAGGTGAATTTCACAATAGAGGAGGGTTGTGAGGTTACTACTATCAGTAATACTAATTCTCTTTAATAGAACGACCAATGTTATACGAACAGACGAGGGATACAAGGAAGTCCTAAAGGATACACCTTCGGATAATTGATTTGTGGTTAAGTACCCAAGCAAAATTATTTACACATTTTGATATTAACTAGAAGTAGCTGTATCTCTTTTCTGTTGCGATGCCCTAAAGGATTCCCGATG
Source organism: Xenococcaceae cyanobacterium MO_167.B52 (assembly GCA_030065315.1). Classification (GTDB taxonomy): domain Bacteria; phylum Cyanobacteriota; class Cyanobacteriia; order Cyanobacteriales; family Xenococcaceae; genus JASJCP01. The sequence continues at coordinate 6,254 of JASJDB010000106.1, forward strand.
GTCTCGAAGCGAATCCTTTACGGCTATTCCCTATTCCCTATTGCCTCTCTGACGCGAAGCGAATCCTTTAGGGCAACTGTGTAATTTATTGTGTGTAAGTACTTACTTAATTTTAAGAATTGATATAAGACAAGTTTTTGTAAGACTCTATCACAAAAATGCAACAGACATTGCGATCAGGTTTAAGATTCCTGTAATGTTTATAATAGAAATAATTATCAAATTACATAACAAGTAAATTAAATGTTTAACAATTTATCTAAATCTACGAACACTTAATACTTTTCAATTTCCCATTCAACAAACAATTATGCGTCCCGTCGTAAAATCTACTCCTTCTGTGACTAAATGGCAAGATTTGCACCGACTCAAAGTTCCTAATGCCAATCAATTAGATAATATTAAAACCCATCTTGATTTAATTATATTAGCTTTAGAAGCCATAGCCAATATTAGTTCCGATAGAATATTACAAGTAGCCCAGAAACTAGAATTAGAGTCAGTTGTTAATGATCGAGTTGCACTGTGGAGGTTGCGTCAATCAAATCCTCTCAGAAATAGTTCAGGAGGTAGAAAAAAGTTAGATGTAGAAGAAGCTAGGGGCTTGGTGTTAATTATCTGTCATTTAGCCAAAGAAGAAGGGGAATTACTTCGTCGTGCTGTGACTCTTTTGGAACAAGTTACGCAACAAAATAAACCACCTCATCAGACTTCTTTATTAGGAGACTATTTAGATAAGTTCACCAATCTTTATCAAGAAAGAATGATTGAATCTCTAGATAGTAAACCTCTTAGTTTACAAAATATTGCGTTTAAAATTTTAATTGATTTATTATTTTATAGCGGACAAAATGGTCATAGATTACTTTGGTTGGCGATTTTAGAACGTTCTTAATTATGCACCTGATTATTATAAAATATTAATTAATATGATATCTTCTTCTCATTCGGTAATTCATCGTCTTACTCCCCCTACTTGTACTTTAGAAATTTGGGGGAAACAATCACCTTTGTCTAAATGGACTAAAAAAGAAATAGTTAAGAATATTCACTTTAAACTTAGTTTTGATGCTCCAACCCTTTTAGAAGAAGAAAAAGTCACTATTACAGGAGATCAAGCCCAGCTAGAAGCTATATATGAAGGAGTGATAATTTATGTACAAAAGTTTTTACACCAATCTCTTACTATAGAACCTTTACCCAATAATACTGTCACACAAGCTTCAGATAATACTTCTATTTATTTAAAAGCTAAAGGAGTATTTAATCATGAATTATTTATTAAAAATTCAGAAAAAAGCCCCATAAATTTAACTAGTGTTCAACTATTTGATCTGGTTACTGCTTTAGAAGAATACAAAACTAAAATATCAGCTTTACCAGACAAAACTAATAGTAAATCCCAGAAAGTTCTGCCTCTTTGGGTTAAAGGAGTAGCAGGATTAGCTTTAGCAGTAGGATTGTCAACGGCAGGAATAAAGTTAGTCCAAAAACAAGCTAGTGAATCAGAATCTATGGCATCAGTACAAGAATCTGACACTCAGAATAATCAACCTCAGTTTGATGATGTTATTCCACCTGAAATACCTCAAACAACAACTAAAATAAATCCTGAAATCGAAGTAACTGAACCCTTATCTTCTGTAGAAGTATTACCTCCTCCCCCTGCTGTAGATACACCAAAGCCACCACCTGATATTCCTGATCCTGCTAAATTTCCTATTCCAGAAGGAAATTTAGTGATTCCTCCTATTGCCCGTAACCCAATTAGAACTAATCCTAAAGTTTCAGAAAAATCTCAAACCAATACTGGTTCTTCTCAGATAGCATCTAAAATTGAAGTTGACCGAGAAACAGAAAAGAGGAGGGCTATCTTCAATAATGTAGAAATTAATCTTGAAACTGCAAATAATAGATCTCGGATACCAATTAATAGTAATGATAATCCTGCTAGATCAGAAGAATCTTTTGGTGATAATGCATTAGTAGCAGATCAAAATAACCTGAATGGGGGAATTTCAGCTTATAACCAAGTTAAAGAAGTCAAAGCCTACTTTAAGCAAACTTGGGAACCCCCTAAAGAATTGAAACAAACTCTAGAATACCGTTTAATCATTAATGCTAATGGTTCAATTAAAAGAATAATTCCCATTGGTACAGTTTCGGAAATTTTTATTGACCGCACAAATATTCCTTTAATGGGAGAAAAGTTTGTATCACCCTTAAAAAATCAATCTCAAGCTACCGTTAGGTTATTCTTAAGTCCTGATGGAAATGTGACTACAATTTTAGAATAGAAATGAATAATAAAGTCAAAACAATTAAAAATTAGCTTTATTGTTATTTTAAATTTTAAATTCAAACAATAGTAACCCAAAAATTTTCAATTATATTCTGAAGTTGTTGCCAAATATCTTGAGATTTAATGCCAAATACAATTTGAATCAAGAATAATATTACTGCAATAGTTAAAATAGTAGTTATACTAGTTTTTAATATCTTGATAATGGCAATCAATAATAACCAAGTAATCACAATTACAGCAGCAATCGAAATTAATTCTAAAGACATAATTAAATCATCCGATAAAAATAAATATAAAATATAGCAAGTTTAATACTGATGACGTAGATAAAAACTTGGGATTTTGTTGATTGTTAATTGTTGATTGACGAAGTCAGAGGAAGCCTCGTCGTTTTACGGCGAGGTCTCTCTGACGGCGAGCTACGGTCGGAGTTCCCAACCTTGTAGAATCAACTACCGTGTTGAGTGTACTTCCTGACCGCGAGAAACGCCATAATATCATAATTACAAAATATCAAATTATTTTAATTAGTAATTCTAACTACTTGTTCATAACTATCTAAATTAATAATTTGTCCTTTTTTTATTACCCAAATGCGATCGCAATATCTTACTATCATAAATCTATGGGCAATAATAATAATCGGGTTTTGACCACTTTAAGTGGTTATAGCTTCTCTAATTAAGCTCTTAAATGTTCCTTTAGGTCGGAACACTTTAAAAATTAGAAGCAAAGTAATATTTGGCTCAACTCCATCAGGGTTTTCTTAGATAATTCTACTATTTTTTTTATTGTTCCTATACTTCCCAAATATTGTCTAGATACAATAAAATTTAATATTGAGTCTTTCTTTACCAAAAACTGATTCTAATCGTGCTATTAGTTGTAAGACGGGCTAGGTCAGGATGAGTCAACAGAGACCAAATCGGAGCGGAGATTAGTTAGCTCCACAAATCAGGCTTGAGGGGAAGAATAATGAAAAATCTTAATCAGTTTTTGGCAGATCTTAATAGTTTGGGAGTTAAACTTTGGCTCGAAGAGTCCGAAACAGACCCCAATGTTACTCCTCGGTTGCGTTATAGTGCCCCCAAGGGAACAATGAATTCTGCTTTGCTTTCGGAGTTGAAAACTCGGAAAACCAATATTGTTGAATTCCTCCAACAAGCCAGTCAAAATCAAGATTTAACTGCTCAAGTAATTAATCCTGTACCAAGAGATCAAGATTTACCCTTATCTTTCCCTCAACAAAGACTCTGGTTGTTAGAACAGTTAGGAGAATCTAGTTCTACTTATAATTGGGTTAGAATGCTGCGTTTTCAGGGTTCACTTAATCTTAAGCTTCTAGAAGCAAGTATCAATGAAATTGTCCGCAGACATGAAGTTTTACGGACTGCTTTTGTGGAAGTTGATGGAACTCCTATTCAGAAAATTTGCCAGCCTCAACCAGTGAATATTCAACTAGTGGAATTGGAAAATGTAGCGGAAGAAAACAAGTTTCAAGAAGCGCAAAATTTAGCTACTAAAGAACAAAATAAGTCCTTCGATTTACAGACTGGATTATTAATCAGAGTTAGTTTAATTCAGTTAGAGCCAGAAGATTATGTCTTGGTTTTAACTTTGCATCATATGGTTACTGATGGCGAGTTGATCAGTATTTTATTGCAAGAATTAACTACTCTCTATCAAGCTTTTTGTGAGGATAAACCTTCCCCTTTGTCAGAGTTACCTATCCAGTATGCAGATTTTGCCTATTGGCAAAGACAACATCTTCAGGGAGAGACATTACAGAAATTAGTTAACTATTGGAAGCACCAATTAGCAGGAGTTAAACCTTTATTAGAATTACCCACAGATAGACCTCGTCCTCCTATTCAAACTTTTTCGGGTCGTAGGGAATGGGTATTATTTAATCTAGAGTTAACCAACAAACTCAAAAGCCTTACTGACCAGTCTGGAGCAAAATTGTTTATGACTCTGTTGACTGCTTTTGCTATTTTACTTTATCGCTATAGCGGTCAATCAGATATTGTTATTGGTTCCCCTGTAGCTAATCGCAGTCGTAGTGAAGTTGAAGGATTAATTGGCTTTTTCTTTAATAGTTTGGCTTTAAGAGTCAAAATTTCGGAAAATGCTACTTTTAGTGAATTACTAACTGAAGTTAAAAAAGTCGTTCTAGATGGTTACGAACATCAAGATTTATCCTTCGAGAAATTGGTCGAAGAATTACAACTAGAGAATAACTTAAGTTATTCTCCCCTGTTCCAAACCAGGTTCATATTGCAAAATACTCCCAAAGAAAAATTAGAATTATCGAACCTTAAGATAACTGAATTAGAACCTGAAAATGTTGTCACTAAGTTCGACCTCACCTTAAAAATGGTTGAACTAGAATCAGGATTAGCTGGGGGATTTGAATACAATACAGACTTGTTTGATGCTGCTACCATTAAGCGCATGACAGGACATTTTCAAACCTTGCTTGAAGGAATTGTTACTAATCCCGATCAAAAAATTGACCTACTCCCCCTCATTACTACCGCCGAAAAACAGCAAATTTTAACTGAATGGAATGATGAACCCGTAACATATAATCTCTGCATTCATCAATTATTTACAACTCAAGTCAACAGAACACCTGAGGCAATAGCAGTTAAGTTTGAACAAGAAGAAATAACTTATCAAGAATTAAATAATCGCGCTAATCAACTAGCTCACTATCTACAAGAGTTGGGAGTACAACCAGAAACTAAGGTAGGAATTTATTTACAGCGATCGCCAGAAGCCATTATAGCAGTTTTGGCAACCCTAAAAGCAGGTGGAGCTTATGTCCCTCTTGACCCCAATTATCCCTCTCCAAGACTAGAGTGGATGTTATCCGATTCTCAAGTAAAAGTCCTAGTAACTACTGAATTATTAAAAGCTAAATTACCAGAAAATCAAGTAAAAGTAGTTTGTTTAGACCTCGAACAGGAAAAAATAGCTACTTATCCTCAAACAAATCCCCAAAACCAAGTAAAGCCCAAGAATTTGGCTTATATTATTTATACATCAGATTCCACAGGCAACCCCAAAGGGGTGATGATCGAACATCATTCCCTAGCCAGTTTTAGCTGTAGTGCGATCGCTGAATATCAGATAAATTCACAAGATAAAGTGTTACAATTTGCCTCTCTCAGTTCCGATATCGCAGTAGAGGAAATCTATCCCTGCTTGATTACTGGCTCAACACTGGTATTAAGAACCGAAGAGATGTTAAATTCTGTCCCTACTTTTGTTGCTAAATGCCAAGAATGGGGCATCACTGTTTTAGACTTATCCACAGCCTACTGGAATCAATTAACCCATGAACTAATTAGCAGTAATCTAAGCCTGCCTGAAACAGTCAGACTAATAATCTTTGGAGGAGAAGCAGTCAGCCCTGAAACCCTCAAGCTGTGGCTAGAAAATATAGGTGAATATCCCCAATTAATTAATGCTTATGGAACCACAGAAACCACGGTAAAAGCTACAACCTATAAATTTAATCCCTCTGTAGGGGGGAACGGCTATTCTCCCTTACCAGAAATCCCGATCGGAAAACCCATTGCCAATGCCCAAGTATATATTTTAGATAAAAATTTACAACCAGTTCCTATCGGCATACCAGGGGAAATATACATCGGTGGTACAGGGGTGGCGCGAGGTTATTTGAATGGCGATGATTTAACCCAACAAAAATTTATCCCAACCCCCGTAGGGTCAGTTTCCGTTTCCGAAGAGTATGAAACAATGCCCCTACAAATCCATTCCTCTCAACAAAATAATTCCCAACCCCGCCTATACAAAACAGGGGATTTGGGTAAATATTTACCCGATGGTAATATCAAATATTTAGGGACGATCGATACCAAAAAATCTTTTGATAAGAAAATTGCCCCATCGAAGATTGTTGAAACTTCTAATATCGAGCAAGTCCCCCATATTTTGCCCCAAAAAGAAACAGTAACTCAGAACTCTCCCATTGTACCGATTCAACCCCAAGGCAATAAAACCCCCTTATTCTGCGTCCATTATGGGTATGGGGAAATTCTCTTATATCAAAATCTAGCATTCCGCCTCGACCCCAATAGACCAGTATATGGACTACTCCCTAAAGAAGCAGATGGAAATATAGCGGGTGTCAGTAGCATTGAAGAGATGGCAGCTTACTATGTCAAAGAAATACAAGCTATGCAAGCCAATAGTCCTTATTTATTAGCTGGTGCTTGCATTGGTGGGACAATAGCCATAGAAATGGCAAGACAGCTGAAAGCTCAAGGAAAAGATGTACCCCTTGTCGCAGTGTTTGGCACTGCTCCTTTAAACTTTGTCAAGTCACCATCCAATCAATCTCAATCTGTAACTAAAAATCTTGCCATTAAAGAAAAGTTAAATGCCTATCTAGATTTTCTAAAGGGGCTAACTCCTAGGGAAAGGTTACTCCATCTAGCTGACAAAAGCTACGAAAAAATTGACGATGGACTCTATTCATTGAAAAAATTGATCGAGCCATATAAATATCAACTTTATAACAAGCTAGAAAAGCCTTTTTCTCAAGATTTACAACGTTTCCATGTTTATGTAATGAACAGCCAAGCTCAAGATAACTTCGAGCAAAAAACTTTTGATGGTAATTTAATCTCTTTTTGGGCAAGTTTAGATCAAAGATTTTCTCTAGCTGAACAATTATCTTGGTCTAATGTAGTTAGAGGAGAGATAAAACTGTATGATTTACCTGCAACACATATCGAAGTAGCTCTTAATAGTTCTAGTGTTCAAAATATAGCAGACACTTTACGACAAGAATTAGATACTGCTGAAACAAACATTAAGAGTAATAAAAAATTAGAGCAACAAGATATCGTATCTCAATTACAAGAACCAACATCTTGGTCTTCTTTAATTCCTATTCAACCTAATGGTAGTAAACCACCACTGTTCTGTATTCATGGTAGTGAAGAGGTGAATCTTGGTGAACCTTTATATGCTTATGATTTAGCTCGCAATTTTGATTCTGACCAGCCAATTTATGGATTAAGAGCAGTGGGTTTAGACGGCAATAGTATTCCTTTAAATACTATTGAAGATATGGCAAATAGATATTTAACAGAAATACGCGGTGTCTATCCTTCTGGTCAATATCTTTTATTAGGTTTAGAAATCGGTGGTTTAGTTGCTTTAGAAATAGCACAAAAACTATTAGAACAAGGAGAGCAAGTACCATTACTGATGATGATTAATACTGTTCAGCCTAATTCTGATTTGTTATCAGCCAAAGGAATTACTGGTATTGCTAATTACTCAATTAAGTTAAGAGAGTCCTTTGTGAAGCTCAATCAAGAAACTAAATGTAAATTTACCCGTGATTTTAAACAAAATACTCTTACTAAAGATTTGCGCTATTTTTCTGTGGAACAAAGTTTAATTGAAGCTCATAAGAAGTATCAGACTAAACCATACAATCATAAATTCGATATTTTTTATTCTCAAGAAATTAAGCCTAATGCTTACTGGAATCAGAAAATCAATAGCACCAGTCAAATTTATAAAATAAGTGGCAATAGTACTAGTATTTTTAAGCAGCCTCATATTCAAGATCTATCGCAAAAGCTAGAAAAATGCATTACCGAGTCTCTAAAAGAAAAAACAGAAACATAATATAATTAAGCAGTTTTACTTTGTTGTTGATAATAAATTAGTAACTCGGCAATTGAAATACTTTCTTGATGATTGCATTGAGTACAATTCCAAGTTGCATCATTACCTTTGAGGACATATAGGTCAATAATATTTTATTTTCGTATTTAATACTACTGCCAGACTTAGAACATCTTTTATATTGCCAATATTTAGGTCGCCAAGATTTATAAATTATCGAATACATATACTATTTGATTGAGAAATATTAATTATATTAAGTAGGGGGTAGAGTTTCCCCACATCCACCTCATATTATTTCTCGGCTTGATCGACATCAATGCTTTGGCTCTCCAAGTCAGGCTTAACCCCCTGTTCACATTGCCAGCGGATTGCATTGAGAATCAGTTTGGCATTGCCTGTGCAACTTTCTCGATAGTCGGACTGGGAAGCTACCATTTCCCCCAATTTTGAAATAACTTTAGCGTATTTCTTGTCTCTGGCAATTTCTCTTTCTGAGCTATTAAGAGGGCGTGTTCCCGATAAGACAGCCTCAATAATAGGAA
>JASJDB010000107.1 GCA_030065315.1 Xenococcaceae cyanobacterium MO_167.B52
GGTGTTTTGAGTCATCCCCAAAGGTATCGCCTTTGGTCAGTTAATGAAACGTCGAAAGACGGTCTTTTAAGCCGTCTTTCGACATCCACTTAGAATCCCCTCGGCTTTAGCCAGGGGAGTACTCAATAAAAAACCTCATTGGCACAGGAGATGCTTTAAGGGATTATTCTATAGCTTGGGCTTTGGGTAAATGTGGCGATAACACTGCGATTGCTTCATTGAAACAGTTAGTCACAGAAAAATCTCATCCCGAACACGTTAGGCGTATAGCTTGGGAGGGATTGTATCAATTATCTAATGAACCAGAAAGGGAGAAAATGCGGATTCAGAAAATAGCCGAACTTCCCCCAGCATTAAGAGAATTAGCCACAAATGGAACAGCAGAAAATTTTAAAGATGCCCTACAAGCTCACTTGGAGACTAAAGATTATAAACGGTTTAAAGTTATCGATATAATCTATCAAATCGATAATGAGTATGTTCGTCCTGCATTATTAGAGATAGTCAAAGAAGCACCACTACAACCCAATTACTTTAAACAGTTGCGCCATATTTTCAAGATGGCTGAATATCGTTGCGATTCAGAAGTATTTGGAATTTTAGCTTATCGGTTTGAAATCAATAAAGGAAAATTTAACAGCAAAAAATATAGCGTTCGTCTTCCAGATGATAACTATATTCATTCCTATTACATACTAGATGCTAATGGCAGATATAAACGCACCCAAGAAAATCAAATTCAGGCGGAAATGAAACGCCCAGAATCAAGGTTAGCTTATAGTGAACAAACTCGTGAATACTTGAGGAGGCGTGTTTGGCGTACCCTAAAAACTTTGGGACAAGAAAATGAATCTGATTATGTGCAATTAGCAACAGATGTTTTATTACAGTACAGCGATAGTGATGGGGAAAGAGCCAAAGAATCTAGTGGTACTAAATACAGATATAACAGACAAACCCGCAGATATGACAGTTATAACTATAGTTATCGATGGGATAAATTTGCTAGTCGGATAATTCTCAATCATATTCTCTACAAAAACAGTCCCCGCTATGAATTCCATCCTCAAGCTTGGCGTTGCAAAGGAGATTATAAACCAGGAGATTCTATTCCCACAGTTAGAGAAGAAGCATTTCCCCAGTTGTGGAATCACCAACCAGAAGCATTATTAAGATTGCTACTAGAAAGTAAATGCTTACCTGTACAAGAATTTGCCGTTAAAGCGATCCAAGAAAACAGTGAATACTGTAATAACTTAAATATCTCAACCCTAATTCAACTCTTGGGGACAACTTATGAAATTACTGTAGAATTTGGTTTCAATCTTGCCAATAATAAATATAATGCTACATTACCAGACAAAGAATTAGTTTTAGCCGTTGCTAACTGTATTCTATCTAATGCTAGAGAGCAAGCCTATAAATGGATTGAAGCACAACGGGAATATTTTTTCAGTTCCAGTGATTTTATTGCTAACTTAGTTACCAGCCTACAAGTAGATACCCGCGCTTTTGCCCGTAAATTATTGAGTTCATCCATTTTAAACGAAGAGACAGCAAGAGTTTTAATCGCTCGCATAGTTTCCGCCTTATTAGCACTAGATGAAACTCAAACCGCAATGGCGCAGGAAGTAAGCGAAACCCTGTTACTAAGTTTTACACCTCAACTCCGCACCTTAGGATTCAAAGTGATTTTAGACCTACTCGATCATCCCTTACCAGAAATCCAGGTGTTAGGAGCCAGAATCTTACTCAATCATCAAACCCCCGCTACCGAATTACCACCAGACTTAATCGAATCCCTTTTATCCTCTCCCCATGATTCAGTAAGGAGTGTCGGGATTAGAATCTTCGGACAACTACCCGATGAAAGACTAATGAAAGATCGCATTTTAATTATTGCGATGGCGGTAAACTCCAGTGCCGATATTCGCTCGGCGATTCGCCCTGTAATCGAACGTTTAGCACAGAATCAACCTGAATTTGGTTATGAAATCGCGATCGATTTGATCGATATATTAACTGAACCTGAAAGACATGAGGGAGTACATAAGGATTTAGTTGATATATTGCAACATGAATTGACCAATTGGATGGATCGTATTGCCACAGAAAAAATTATGTCATTAGTTCGGGCTAAATCAGCTTTAGCAGAAGAGTTAGGGGGAATTGTTTTAGGAGAAAACAGTAATTCCCTATGGTCAGAATTTAATACTAATCAATTAGTTAAATTTGGCAATCACGAAATAGTTGCTATCCGTCGAGCAGCATGGCAAATGTTGGAATTAAAACTAGATAGTATTCGCCATGATGAAGATGAAATGTTAGCAGCAGTTAAGTTATTAGAATCAAAATGGGAAGATTCGCAAAAATTTGCTCATTATTTGTTTGAGAAGCTAGGTAATCAAGATTGGATACCCAAAGTTATGATTGGCGTATGCGACAGCACTAAAGAAGAGGTGCGTCGTTTTGGTAGAGATATTGTTACTGGCAATTTTAAACAGGAATACGGGCAAGAATATCTGTTGAAATTTAGCGAACATCCCAGTAGTGATATGCAGATGTTTGTCACTAATTATTTAGAAACCTATGCAGTAGGCAATGAGGAGAGATTGAAACAGTTAGTACCTTATTTTGTGACGGTGTTATCTGGGGTAAATAAGGGTAGTGTAGCGAAGAAAAGAATCTTTCAGTTTTTGGAGATAGAGGCTGCTAAGAGTGAGGGGATGGCTAGGGTTGTGGCGGAAGTGTTGACTAGGCAATCGGTTACTGTTGCGATCGCAGATAAGGCGCAGGCAATTCAAATTATGTTGCAGATTAGGGGGAGGTATCCAGGTATTGAGATGCCGATTCGGGTTAGGGAGGTTATGGAGATGAGGCGTTAGTTGTGTTTTGGTTTTAACTACAATCCTAAATTCTTTTTAAGGTTATTGGTTGTGGTTGAGATCTTTTTTGAATGTTGATGGAGGTGAGGCGTTGATTGTGTTTTGTTTTAACCACAGAGGACACAGAGAGGTTCTTTGTTGGGTGGAATAAGTTGAAGGTTATGGTTGAGGTTTTTTTTGAATGTTGATGGTTGGGCGTTTGAGTGTGTGTTTTTTTGTTATTTGATTGATTTGGTATTTTAGGAGTTTGATATGGGAAATTTTGAAGTAGATGGTGATAATTTAACTGGAGAAGTTATTGGTGCTGCTATTGAGGTGCATCGAGTTTTGGGTGCTGGTTATCTGGAGTCTTTATATCAGGGTGCTTTGGCTGTGGAATTGCGATCGCGAGGAATACATTTTGAAAAAGAGAAAATAATTGCGGTTACTTATAAAGGTAGCCCTATTGGCGAAAGTCGATTAGATTTCCTCATCGAAAATACCCTAGTTGTCGAACTCAAAGCAGTAGCTAACCTCACTCCATTACATGAAGCACAAGTCCTTTCCTACCTCAAAGCCACAAACAATAACTTAGCCCTTCTCATCAACTTCAACGTAACACGCCTCAAAAATGGCATAAAACGTATTATCCGCACTACCTAAACACAACCTCAAACACTCACCGACAACCAAACAACACCCAACCCAAACACCTCTGCGCTCTCTGCGGTTTAACAAAACTAAAGCCCAAATACCTAAAAAAACAAACCATGAAATTCAACTACACCTACACCAACAACACCACAGTTCAACAAACCAGCAACAACACCCAGATGTCCTTCGCCCCCGACATCCAACGCCAACCCACCTACTTAATCGGCGATCTACGTCAAAACATCAACTTCCGCGAAGCCATCAGCGCATTACATCACGTCGTAGTATCTGATCTACGCTTCAAACCCAAAGACAGAGAAGCCTACAAACAATGGCGATCGCAACAAGACGACCTAGACTGGCAACTAGTAGCAGCCCAACAACAAGCCATAGCCGACAAAATCAAACCATTACAAGAAGAACTAACTCAACTACAAAGAGCCAGCAGCGATCGCAGAAAACCTTTCTACGCAGCCAGACAAAAATACTATAACTACTTATACCAAAAAGATCGCGATGCTTGGTTTGTCCTAGATCCAGTAATCACCGTACACCCAGACGAAGTATTCTTCGAGTGCTTCAGCCAAGACGAATCCACTTACGGGCGACTCGGTGCGAGTTATGAAGTATTCCAAAACATCAACGAATTTGCCTGCGGTACAACCAATATTGACTACTCCGCAGCCCTATACAACGAATTCCAAAAAATACGCAGCTATAAAAACACCCAATTCACCATTGACCCATCTGGTTTTGAAGTAGAAACCAAACATGAAGAATCCTTCAAAGAAGTCAAAATCGATCTTCCCGATAGCTGGGTTAGGGGTTTTCTGCAAGTAAGTTCCGCAATGTCTCTACCCACCACCCAGTTCGACTTACACCCCATGGATATCTACAATATCTGCCTCATGCTACGTCGTAACAAAGAAAAAACAGGACCTCGTGGGATGCGCTACCATCTGACTCCGGGTCAACCAGTACAAGTCGTCTTTGAACCCTGGAATATTGAATTAACTTGTTCCAGATCTGCTTATACTGGCACAGAAGAACAAGAAATCCGTGTCTGGGGTCGTCGTCGTATCCATATCTTAGAACGCTTAATTCCCATTGCTAAAAAATTCACAGTTCACCTTTTAGGAACAGGAATGCCCTCATTTTACATAGCTGACTTAGGAGATATGTCCTTTACTCTCGGTTTATCAGGTTGGACAGCAAATGACTGGTCTAACTCTGGCAACTTCGATCTTATGGCATCTCGTACCGAAATAGACCGTTGGACAAAACAACATATTTTCAACTCCCTCAAAGAAAATTGGGTCGAAAACCCCCACGATCTAGCAAAACGTCTTAACATGAATCCTGCCGTAATTCTCGGTGCATTAGGAGCATATACCCAAGCAGGTAGGGCAATTTACGACCTAAACAAAGGAGTTTATCGTATCCGAGAACTAAGCAAAGAACCCCTCCCAATGGAAAAACTACGCTTTGCTAACGACAGAGAAGCCAAAGCTACCCGCTTCCTATCAGACAATCGAGTCACCATATCCAACATCACCGAAGACAATACAGGCGCATACACCTTACAAGGAGAAGTAAAAGATAAAAATCAAACCCATAACCCATCCCTAACAGTAGATGCAGATCAACGCATAATCCAAGCTCAATGCGACTGTAACTGGCACAAACAAAACAAACTCTATAAAGGACCCTGCGAACATATATTAGCCCTCAAGATGGAACACAACAGAAGATATTAACCATCCAAACCGATAACAAACAAAAGAACCCCTCACCCGAAACCATTAACCAAACAACACTCAACCAACACCTCTCCATCTCATCAATCAACAAAACAACACATAACAAAAGACCTCTCTGCGGTTTAATAAAATAGAATAAATTAACCCCAACATTACAGTTGATTAAGAAATCAAATTTTACTTGACCTTTAAATCAACACCATGATAAATTAATTCCAGCTTGAAAAAGCAATTGATCGATAATCTTGCAATCTGGATGGTGCATCGCCATCCCTGTCCTAAGTTTACATACAGCATCACTAGCTAATTTTTCACCTAAGCGAAGCCAGCAGGTATCGCGGTTTGGTTTCTGCGAAATCTTAGACCTATCTCATAGATATCTCCTGGAAATTTTTTACTCCTGGTAACTCTGATTGTTATTAACAGTAGGGGCTGTCTTCGCTGAGTTAAATTATCTAGTCCTGTGAATTTTCCGAAGATTATGTCGTGTTTTTTGACAATATTTATGGTGTTGAGTATGAAGTTTGTTTTTGATAAACCGCAAAGGAGTCTTGGTTATGTGTTTTTTTGTTAATTGATAAGTTTGAGAGGTCTTTTGTTATGTGTTGTTTGGTTATCTGTTAGGGTTGAGTGGGGTTTTTATTCAAGTTTGTTTACATTGTATTGACTATCTGGATTCTCTCAATACAATTGTGGATACACGCTTATTGGTTAAATGAGGCAACCTTGCAATTTGGGTGGTGTATCGCCATCTTTGTCGTTAGTTTGGACACGCATCACTAGCCTACTCTTGACTTGTACGGTCATGAGGTACTATACGGTTTCCCAGTGGGACTTCTGCGAAGTGTAATAACCGTATAGTACCTCGACCGCTTGAGTTGAGCAGTCTAGTCCGCCAGAGGCTTACGAAGGATGAATCTCAAACTAATAAGTATTTTTTTTATTTTAGAGCGATCGCATAATACTGGATAACAATCAAAAAAATCGATCTTCAAGAAATCACAAATATTAATAACTACTAGCCACTAACTACCCAAACTACTTAACTCATTACTATGTCTCAACAACCTCGCACTCGTCAGGAACTTTACGATCTAGTTCGTCGCAGAGGCAAGGATGAATATGTCTTGGAGGAGATGATTCGTTTGGGTTTTTGGTCGCCTGAAGGTGAGCTTCCTGAAGACCCTGCGGATGATATTCGTCGTATGAGTGAGATTAGGCGAGAGTTAAATGAGTTAAGAAGGGAAAGTCGCAATTTACAAAATCAAAAGCTGCTTCGTAAGCGATTGTTACAGGAAAGATTGGCGGAGTCTCGTCGCAAGCAGCAAGAGAATAAGGCAAAAAGGGAACAGGAAAGAGTTGCGAGGGCTGAGGCTTGGCAAAGAAAAAAACAAACGGAAATTACTTATCTTGGGGAAGATGTTTCTGGTGGTTTAAATTATCAGGAGTGTAATGAGGCAAGATTACAGGAGTTGGGTTTGCCTATTTTGGGCAATGCTCTAGATATTGCTACGGCTATGGATATTACTGTCCCCGAACTGAGGTTTTTGGCTTTTAATCGTAAAACTTCTACGGTTTCCCATTACATTCGGTTTAAAATTCCCAAGAAGACTGGCGGGGAAAGATTGATTTCTGCACCTATGCCTCGATTAAAAAGGTCACAGTACTGGATATTAGAACATATTTTAAATAAAATGCCCGTTCATGATGCGGTTCATGGCTTTAGATGCGATCGCTCGATCTTAACTAATGCTAAACCCCATGTGGGTGCCAATATGGTAATTAATTTTGATTTACAAGATTTTTTTCCTTCTATATCTTATAGAAGAGTTAAGGGTTTATTTCGTTCTTTTGGTTATAGTGAAGCTGCTGCTACTATTTTGGGTTTACTTTGTACTGAGGCTGAATTAGAACAGGTAGAATTAGACAGCAAGATTTATTATGTCGCTTTGGGAAAAAGACATTTACCCCAAGGATCGCCAGCATCACCAGCAATTACTAATATTATGTGTCGTCGTTTAGATCAGCGCTTGACTAGGATGGCACACCAGTGGCAATTTGTTTATACTCGCTATGCAGACGATTTGACTTTTTCTACTATTTCAGAAAATCCTCGTATCTGTAATATTCTCAAAAATACTGACTCTATAGTTCAACACGAAGGATTCCAAATCAATCATCAGAAAACCAGAGTCTTACGCAATAGTCATCAACAAGAGGTTACAGGAATAGTAGTTAACGAGAAACTAAATATTGATCGCAAAACTCTTAAGCGTTTTCGTGCCACTCTTCATCAAATAGAAACTAAGGGGATCAATCATGTATCTTGGGGTCATGGGGAAGATACTCTGGCTTCAATTCAAGGGTTTGCCAACTTTGTCAATATGGTAAACCCCGAAAAAGGTGCGAAATTTATGGCTCAAATCCAACAAATAAGTAATAAATTAAATCCCCAGTAGCTTATTGTGTGGGACTGGATAAGGTAAACTTAGTGTGTCTAGGCAATTAGCTTACCTTGTCTTAAAGCTTAAATCTAAACATGATAAGAACGGACGAAAAATCCCCTAAACAAAAGCAAAATATCAAATTTGACCTTAATAGTTATCTAAAAGAACATCAAGAACTAGTTGAAGTTGCTTTAGATAAATCTATTATCCCTGCAAAACCTGAAAAAATTTACGAAGCAATGCGCTATTCTCTGCTGGCAGGAGGCAAACGTCTTCGTCCTATTCTTTGTTTGGCTAGTTGTAAGCTGATGGGCGGAACATTATCTATGGCAATGCCTACAGCTTGTGCATTAGAGATGATTCATACTATGTCTTTGATTCACGATGACTTACCTGCTATGGATAATGATGATTATCGTCGAGGAAAACTGACTAATCATAAGGTTTATGGAGATGATATTGCTATTTTGGCTGGAGATGGGCTTTTAGCCTATGCTTTTGAATATGTAGCTACTGAAACTAAAGATGTTCCTACAGATCGCTTGATCAAAGTTATTGCTAAGTTGGGTCGTACTGTTGGACCTGCTGGACTAGTGGGCGGTCAAGTATTGGACTTAGAATCAGAAGGTAGAACCGATATTACGGCTGAAGTCCTCAGTTTTATCCATACCCATAAAACAGGGGCTTTATTAGAAACTTCTGTAGTATCAGGAGCCATCTTAGCAGGAGCATCTGAGGATGATATCGCTAAATTATCTAAATATGCCCAAAATATTGGTTTAGCTTTTCAGATTGTTGATGATATTTTAGATATTACTGCTACTGATGAGCAATTGGGTAAAACTGCGGGGAAAGATTTGGTAGCACAAAAAGCTACTTATCCCAGTATCTGGGGATTGGAAAAATCCCAGGAGCAAGCTCAAAACCTGATCAATGATGCTATGGCTCAGCTAGAATCTTATGGCAAAAATGCTGATCCCTTAATAGCGATCGCAGAATTCATCGTGACTCGCAACCACTAATATAACGTTATCAAGCCTATTCAAAATATCTAAGATGGAAGAAGTTTCTGGAATTTTCCACAATTACGTACTGGTGGTAGCCCTCTTGGCTTGTTTCACAGCTCAAGGAATCAAACTGATTGTGGAATTGGTTAAAAATCGCAAAATCAATTTCCGCTATCTTGTAACCACTGGGGGGATGCCTAGCGCCCATTCCGCACTGGTTGGAGCTTTAGCTACAGGAATTGGTCAAACCATGGGCTGGTCATCTCCTGAATTTGCGATCGCTTGTCTTTTTGCAGTAATTGTGATGTATGATGCAGCAGGAGTGCGTCAGGCTGCGGGAAAACAAGCCAGACTTCTCAATCAAATTGTTGATGAGCTATTTCAAGAAGGGCATAACCTCAACGAAGAAAGACTCAAAGAACTATTAGGACATACTCCTTTTCAAGTATTGGTAGGCTTATCTCTTGGTATTAGTATTTCTATGTTGTCTTTTCACGTGCTTTGAGGCAACAGATGAATATATATCCAGGTATTTTTGAGAAATGGTGTAACTCTATTACCAAGAACGCAACGCTCTTAATTGGGGAGTTTTTTTCGACTGATGTGCTTCCATACGGTTTAAGACATCATCAAGGATAGTTAAGGCTTCAGTAATATAAGCTCCTTTATTGAGCATGACACATTCTGCCCTTTCTGCCATTGCTGCATCGGTCATTTCTGCCCGTGAGGGGGTTCTTTTTTTGACCAAATTTTCTAGGACCTGGGTTGCCCAAATTACGGGAACATGAGCAGCTTGACATAGCCAAAGAATTTCTTCCTGTATTTCTGCTAGGCGTTGATAACCAATTTCTACCGCCAGATCGCCCCTAGCAATCATTACCCCGAAAGGTTGTTTCCCCGCAGCGTGGACAATTAATTCGGGTAGATTTTTTACTGCTTCGGCAGTTTCAATTTTAGCTACGATAGCTGGCTGGCAACTATTAGCCCCCAAACGAGCTTGTAATTCTAGCTGGAGTAATTCAATGTCAGTTGCTTCCTGAACAAAAGAGTAGCCAATAATGTCAGCGTGGGTGGCAATAAAATCTAAATCCTGCTGGTCTTTACTGGTTAAGGGGTTGAGAGTCAGAACAGTATCGGGAAAATTAATTCCTTTATCGGGACGGAGTTTTTCTCCTTTGCTCCGAGCATGGGTAATTTCTAATAAAACCCCTTCAGGTAATATGGATTTGACTTTACCCCCAATTTTGCCATCATCGATCCAGACTTGGTTATCGAGTTGAAGTTGAAACAAAATTTCGGGAATGGTGCAATTAGCTTGAAAAATCTTTTTGTCAGCATTAAGGGGTGCTTTTTCACTTAATAAAAGCTTGTCTCCTTGATGTATCCGTTGTTTATTTTTTGATAACAAGACAGTTCCCAGGCGAGGTTTGGGACCTCCAATATCCATAAATACCTTACAAGAACGCCCTAGCTCTGACTCTGCTTGACGGAGATTTTTAATCATTGCCAACCAATGTTGTGGCGTATCGTGGGCGCAATTAATACGGATACAGTCTGTGCCTCGTTTAACTAATTCTCTGACAAAATTGTAATTATCAGCAGCTTCCGTAGGTAAAGTAACCATAATGCGTACTCGACGCTGATTATAAGGTTTCCCAAATACTGCTTCTGTATTTTTAGCTAAATAGCGATCGCCAGAATAAAAAGCGTCCAAAGGTGGACGATGGGGCAAAAGGCGAGGGTCTTGTTGACATACCATACCTAAAGTAGCAATTACTGCATCCAGATTCGGTAAAACTCGCCCTTCAATACGCCCTAGAGAAGATAAACCCCAAGGCATGAGAGCTACTTGTAATTGCCGTAAATCTTCATGTCTTAAGGCTAAATAATGGGCTAGATTTAAGGCACTATCAACAAATGAGTGACGAGTAATTGAAGGTTGCCATTGACGAAAAGTCTCCTCTCCTTCATGAATTACCATCTGACGAATTCTTTGTAATTCCCTGAGTAAAACCTGTGGTTCTGTAGGTTTATTAATACTGAAACTATGGTTTGGAGCGATATAAGTTGCCATTGGGTTTAACCTATTTCCTACCTGTATATATTCTTAGGAAAATAATTTGAGGAAGTTGTGAACATAGGTGTGCTTTTGTGCAATAAACCTGACAAATTTTTAATTTGAGATGATGACCTAGTTATTTAGATATAGTTGCCACTACTAGCATTTCAAAATCTTCAGTTGTCAATTTATCCCTACGACTAAAGGCACCAAGTTTGGCAGCCAATATATCAATAGTTTGAAAGTTCAGTGTTTTTAAAAGCCAGGTTATTTCAGACGGTACATAGTAGCGTTCGTTAGATTCCAATTGCTTGATATTACCAAGATCGTCCTCAATTTCAATGGTATGGCGATCGCGAAATGTCATTAAATCAAATGAATTATTACTATAGGTGGCATTTCCTTCTTTGGCTGCTGAAGCACAGAATTCTTGAACAGAATGGAATAAGGGAAACAATCCGTTCAAGGTGGTAAATATTAATTTGCCCTGGGGCTTTAACGCCTTGGCTGCATTGTGAAGAATTTGAAAATTCATTTCATCGGTTTCCATTAGACAAAAAGCCCCCTCACAAAGCATAATCACTAAATCAAACTGATTAACAAAGGTCAGTTTTCTGGCATCTTGTCGTTCAAAATTAATTGATACCTTTTGGGCAAAAGCCTTCTCTTTAGCTCTTTTTAATTGAGATTCTGACAAATCAATTCCTGTAAGATCATATCCTCTTTTTGCCAACTCAATACTATGTCTTCCTGTGCCACATCCCACATCTAGAATTCGCTTAGTTTTATCGTAGTTGATCTCTCGTTCAATAAAATCGCATTCTCCCATCGTGCCTTGGACAAAACTCTCGCGATCATATTTCATGGCATAATTTTCAAATAATACTTCGTACCACTGTTGCATCTTGTTTTATCCCTATTAATTCTATATGTCTCGAAAAGTTATTATTGCTTATGATGCTTAGATTGTAGTTGATGCTGGTGCTATTGAATTTAATAGTATTTGGTGCAAACAAGAAAACCCAATTACCATTGGTGCCTATGCAGAGATGCCTGGAAGAGGGGCTAATGGCTGCTGCCGATCATCCTCCTACTGGAGGCATTGCTTGGGGTGAGAATTAAAGTGATTAGGAGTAGCTATCAGTAATTTAATAATGACCAATCAAAATCAGGAAGGAACTTTCCAGGGTGCAAACGGACTTGAATTGTATTACCAAAGTTGGCATCCTCCAGCTTTAGCCAAAGCCCTATTGGTGATCATACCTGGACACGGTGGACATAGCGGTATCTTTACCAGGATGGTCAACTATTTGCTAGAAAAGGATTATATCGTGTATGCTTTTGATTTACGGGGAAATGGGCGATCGCCTGGTCAAAGGGGCTATATTAATAATTGGGCAGAATTCCGCTTAGATTTAGGAGCTTTTCTCAACTTAGTTACTACGGAAAATCCCAATCTACCTTTATTTTTAATTGGTCAGAGTTTGGGAGGGACTATTGCCTTAGACTACACTTTACGAGAACAAAATTGTATCAAAGGATTAATCTTAATGTCTCCCGCCCTAGGATTAGGTGTTGCTCCTTGGAAAATATTGATCGGCAAATCATTATCAGCTATCTTGCCTCATTTTGCTTTGAACTCAGGAATAGATTTATCTGCCTGTTCTCGTGACCCGAGAGTAGTAAATGTCATTGCCCAAGATCCGCTACGACACAGGCAGGGTACTGCTAGATTAGTCACGGAATTGGTTAAAACTATTGATTGGATTCATACCCATACCACAGAATTACAAACTCCTGTATTACTGCTCTATGGAGGAGCAGATCGAGCGATTTTACCTGAAAGTTGCAGAACTTTTTTTGCTCACTTGAGCTTAGCGGACAAAGAAATACGAGAGTATCCTGAAAGCTATCACGAACTCCATCATGATCTTAACTACCAAGAAGTATTAGCAGATATGGAAAACTGGATCAAGAAACATTTATAAGGGTGAGTTCGGAGTTGTCTTGAACTATGAACAACTAACTACTAACCACTAACTACTAACTACTAACTACTAACCATTAATGACTCGCGCCCAACCAAAACTAGATTTTATTCCTCCAGCTTTTAATCCTGGGATTCTTCGGCTGGTTCACTTGTCTTTACCTATCCTGCAAAGATTACGCTTGCAACCTTGGCTACCAGCAGGAATTAGTAAGATTGAAACTGTCAATGGAGAAACTTTAGTTGAGCTTTTCCATCAGTTCCAAACGGGAAAAATTCGCCTCATCTTAGCCTTTCGTCATTGCGAAGTAGATGATCCTCTTAGTGGGTTATATTTATTTTCTCGTACCATACCCCAGATTGCTCGTCACCAAGGTATTTCCTTAAAATCTCCCATTCACAGTCATTTTATGTACGATAGAGGTATGACAATTTGGGCTGGTAACTGGTTGGGTTGGCTGTTTGCCAAAATCGGAGGAGTTCCAGTACATCGGGGGAAAAACCTGGATTTACAAGCTATCAAAAAAATTAGACAGTTATTGATTGATGGTCAGTTTCCTTTGGTAGTTGCTCCTGAAGGAGCGACTAATGGTCATAGTGAAATTGTGAGTCCTCTCGAACCTGGTGTAGCGCAATTAGCTTTTTGGTGTGCAGAGGATTTAGTCAAAGGGAGTCGGGTTGAAAGTGTAATCGTTTTGCCCATTAATATTCAATATCATTACATCAATCCTCAGTGGTCAAAGCTGGATTGGCTGTTGTGTAAGCTAGAAAAAGATTGTGGCTTATCTGCACCAGGAGTCAAAGTTACGGAAAAACCTGAAGAATTACACTATAAACGTCTATTAAGACTAGGAGAGTATCTTCTAACAGAGATGGAACAGTTTTATCGCTGTTTTTATCACTATAATTTGCCCGATTTAGCTGCTAATTCCCCTACTCAAGAAGAAAATATTACCATCAGACTGCAAAATTTGTTAGATATTTCTTTGCAAGCAGGAGAATCATATTTTGGCTTACAACAAAAAGGCAATATTATCGAACGTTGTCGTCGTCTAGAAGAAGCGGGCTGGAATTATATTTATCGGGAAGAACGGACAAAATTTAACAAGTTATCTCCTGTACAAAGAGGTTTAAGAGATTGGATTGCAGTAGAAGCAGATTTACGGATGTTACATATGCGTTTAGTAGAAAGCTTTGTGGCAGTAAAAGGAAATTATATTCAAGAAAAACCTTGTTTTGAAAGATTTGCTGAAACCACCCTAATTTTATTTGATGCTATTTCTCGAATCAAAGGAACCAAAAATCCCCGTCGTCCTCGTTTAGGATGGCGCAAGAGTCAAGTAACTATTGGGAATCCGATTAATATCAGCGATCGCTTTTCTGGATATCAAAAAAACCGTCAGGGGGCAAAACAGGCTGTTGCTCAGTTAACTCAAGATTTACACAAGGCTTTAGAAGCAATGGTTATATGAAGCAAGCATTTTAATTAATAAATATTCATTCTATATACACAACAATCAACTAGGTTGGTCGGCAAAGGTCAAGTATGGTATAGCTTTTATCTCTTTATTTATGGTATTATTTACCATAAATATCTTAAATTGGGCATCTTAAAGCACAAGATCAGAAAAAGAGCTAATAATTTTTTCTCGGTACTCATAACTTAAACTATCTGGAGTTTTAAAAATGAATAATTTCCCATTGTCTCCACATAAAATAGCTCTATTTGGCACAAGTGCGGATCCCCCAACAGCAGGACACCAGACTATCTTACATTGGTTAGCAGACAATTATGATTTGGTAGTAGTCTGGGCTTCAGATAACCCTTTTAAAGAACATCAAACTACATTACAGCATCGAGGTAAGATGTTACAAATAGCAATTGATGAAATTGAACCCAAAAAACATAATATTCAATTGTACCAGAGCTTAAGCGATCGCAGAACCTTAATTACGGTACAAAAAGCCAGAGAGATCTGGAAAAATGGAGAATTTAC
>JASJDB010000108.1 GCA_030065315.1 Xenococcaceae cyanobacterium MO_167.B52
CTTGAGCCGTATGACTGGTAACAGACAAGTACGGTTCTTAGGGGAGTGCGGAAGGGCGACCTTCCAATTTTACCCGACGAGAGGAGGGAGAGAGTGGAAACACTCCTCTCGACCTTAATGGGGATTGGGAAATTCTGGAAATTCTCCAGATAGAGCCGACAGACAGGCAAAACGGGACAGGACGTTAATTGTTTCTACTACGGATGTGTACATCCCGCTGTGGAAAAGGTATTTCGATGTTATGTTCGGCAAATGCTTGCCAAATTTTCCAGTTAAGCTCGCAGGCGACAACTTTTCCAATCGCTGGAGTATCTAGCCAGATTAACAGTTCAAGATTAATACTTGAATCACCAAATTCATTTAAGCGCACAATTGGTTGAGGGTCTTCGAGCACTTTTGGGTGTTCTCGAGCAATATTGAGGATCAGTTCAAATACTGTTTCAAGTTGACTACTGTAGCTAATTCCTATCGGGATTGTACGTCTGACGATTTGATCGCTCCCTGTATAAGTAGTAAATGAAGAAGTGAAAAATGTTTGATTGGGAACAACTTTCTCCACATTATCAAAGGTGCGGACTGTGGTGGCACGGATATTGACCTTTGCAATCTGGCACATTTCACCCTCTACATTGAGATAATCTCCCGGTTTCAAGCTTCGCTCATACAAAAGTACAATTCCACTGATGAAGTTGCTAATTATCTCTCGCAAGCCAAAGCCAATGCCGATAGAAAGTCCCCCAGTAATAGCAGCGAAGGTAGTTGAGTCAAAACCTAGATTACTCAAAACAAAAACCAAACCGACCCCAATCAGCCCATATTGGATGAGGGTTAAGCTAGCTTGCACTACACCCGCTTCTAATTTTGTCCATTTGACCAGCAGATGAAAGATTGCATCTTGAATGCTTAACACTGCATCAATCCAGAGATACAAGCCTACTGTCGCTATCAAGACAGCACCCAGAGTAATGGGGTCTTCAAACAACTTAATCAGGACGATCGTTGCGAGTTGGTTGAGAGGGGTTATCTCATTCAGGATTTGGCTGAGGAAAAATAGGGCAAATACAGGGGCCAACAAACGATAATGGTAGCGCCGCACCGATGCTGGGGGAAATACGGCGTATAAACAACCGATAAAAAGACGATAGAACAAAAATGCCCACACCAGTGAAGTCATCTTGAGCAGAAAACCAGTAAACCCCCCTTGGTCAAGAATGAGAGTTCTAGCTAGGATCAGAGCCATTAGACCTAGTATGGGCAGGAGTAGATACCGACTCAGCCTAGTTGCGTATTGCGCCCAGATACGTTTCTCGTTGCTCAAGTCTAGCTCGCTTTCGTCGCGAAAGCGCTTTGGCAGCAAAGACCACAGCCATTTTGAGAGCAACCAGGCCAAGGACATAGCTACCACAAACGCGAGTAACTGGATTTGGACGCTGGGACGAGACAAAAATATCAGAACTGTTTTAAAAAAGATAAATAGATTATTAACACTAAGTTCACTAGACATAGTACATCTGCCTTACTCGGGATCAAATAAGCGGTTGAGTTTTTCAGTTATTTTTCTGGCTGCCTCAGTTGGTTCGATCTGTCCTTGTAAAACTTGATTGTATAATTGATTGCCATATTTTCCCAGGGCCTCCCTTGCTTGCTTGATAGATTCTAGAGGAATCACTATGCTAGTTCGAGACTGAGAGAGCAAGGCTGTTTGTGTCGGAAACAAACCTGCATCAAGCTTAACTCGAACATTGGTAGCTATTAAAGCCTCTGTTTCTACACTCAGTTTCTTTTGCTGCTGAACATTGGTCAGAAACTTAGCTAAGTCAAGTGCCACTTCTCTACTCCCTGTCGAGGATGCTGAATTGAACAACATGACAAAAGTCACAAGCAAAGGAGCTGCAGGTTGTTCAGCACGTGTTGGTAAAGAAGTAATGCCAAACCTGTCTGCTCCCATCGCTGCCTTCAATTCAATTACTTCGTGTGAGTAACAGACATAGTAAGCCAACTCCCCGTCGATAAAAGCCTGCCGCAGTATCTTGAAATTTGACTCGAAAATAAAATTCGGCCGATTATAAACTTCACTTAGCCACTCCAGCCATTCGGCAAAGCCCTCTTGCAATTCGGCAAAGCCCCCTTGGTCCAGCGCTTTAGAACCTTGAGCATCAAAAAGCTGACCCCCAAAAAGCTTGACGCCCCAAAGCATCCTGCCCAAGACTGACGGGAAGGCAATTTTGCGTCCAGCTTGGGCTTCTTCTACCAGTGTTTGTAGTGTTGTCGCTGGTTGGGTGACCAAGTCTTTGTTGTAGCAGAGACCTTGGATCTCGCTGGCCCAAGGTACTCCGTAGAGCTTACCTTGGTAGCGGACACTATCTAGCGTTTGAGGAAGATAGATAGAGGAATCAATGTCACCTTCCTGGAGATAGCTAATGGTGCCTGCCTCAACAAAGAAAGGGATATAAACATCCAGGCTAATGAACAGATCTGGTCCTAAGCCTTTTTGAGTTTTCTCAATGAACTGCTTATTGATGGTAGATTCTGTCTGGAAACTACTTTCGATATATTTGGGAATAATCGTCACCTGGGGATGAAGAGCGCTATATTGAGCGAAAATTGACTCTAAAACCTCTCCTGCTTGGCCTGACAAATTATGCCAGACCAAAATGTTTCCTTTTCGGGTCTCCGTCTCTGGTGAGCTACTTCGACAAGAAGAGAGCAAAAGTGCGATCATCAACACCAATTTGGCAACAAAGCTTTGACTCAAGAAATTAGCTGACAATTTGGAACTATCCCTCTGCTAAGAAACTCAACTTTTTAAGTTAATTAGATTGTTCGGCAAAAGTCAAGCCTGGTATGGATTTAAATCAGCGCCCCGCGAAGCGGATCTCTTCGAGATCACGTTATTTATTTAAAAAAATCTTTATTAGTTTTATACCTTAAGTTCGGTAGACCCAATTTTTCTTTGAATTAGATTACTTACTGCTTAATATTTCAACAGAATAAATTAAAATTAATTTAAAAAATTCAAACTCTTAAAATTCCCTCCATTACTGTAACAGCTTGTCCCCCCAAATATACTCTTTTTCCTCCATCATAATTAATTCTAACTACTCCACCGCGACTAGAGGCTTGATAAGCTAAGAGACTATCCTTATTTAATTTATTGCGCCAAAAAGGTGCAAGGCAACAATGAGCAGCACCAGTTACAGGGTCTTCATTAATACCCAAGCCAGGAGCAAAAAAACGAGATACAAAATCATATTCTGAGTTAGCCTCCGCAATGCTAGTAACAATAACATCAGGAATAGATAAAGCCTTGAGCAAATCAAAATTAGGTTGTAAATTTTTCACCAGATCAGAAGACTCCAGCTCCACTAAATAACCCAAAGAATTTTGATAAGTATCTTTAATTGTTACCCCTAAAGCTTGGGATAATTCTGGAGGTGTAGTGACAATTTTTGAGAGATTAACAGGAAAATCTAATTCGATCCATTCTCCTTTTTGGCAAGCTACTAATAAACCACTTAAAGTATGAAAATGAGCAGGTTTATCTGATGATAAATATCCTTTTGACCATAAAACATGAGCAGTAGCAAGAGTTGCATGACCACAAAGAGGAACTTCTGTAGTGGGGGTAAACCAACGGAGATTAAACCCATTTTCTTGCTTGATAATAAATGCTGTTTCTGAAAGGTTCATTTCTCTGGCGATTAACTGCATCCATGTTGTCTCTTGGGGTCTTTCTAAAACACACACCGCAGCAGGATTTCCCTGAAAAGGACTATTCGTAAAAGCATCAACTTGAATAATAGTTTGTGTCATACTAATTTTTAAGAAATATTACAAAAATTCAAATATAAATTTCTATGACATCATCTGTTACTACCTTACCTCTTTCTGATTCTCCTAAAATATGGAATTGGCGAGGATTTCCTATTACTTATCAAAATTGTGGCTCGACGGGTGCTGCAGTGGTATTGGTGCATGGTTTTGGCGCATCTTGGGGTCATTGGCGTAAAAATTTGCCTGTTTTAGGTCAAGAATTTCGTTGCTATGCTATTGACTTAATTGGTTTTGGTGCTTCTGCCAAGCCTACTCCAGGAGAGGAGATAAATTATACTTTTGAAACTTGGGGGCAGTTAGTAGCGGATTTTTGCCGAGAAGTTGTGGGTAGTCCTGCTTTTTTGGTTGGCAATTCTATTGGTTGTGTAGTAATTATGCAGGCTGGGGTGGAGCATCCTGAATTAGTTAAAGGGATCGCAGCGATTAATTGCTCTCTGAGATTATTACATGATCGCAAACGCCAAAATTTACCCTGGTATCGTAATATGGGGGCGACTTTTTTACAGAAGTTGTTAGCAAATAGACGTGTTGGTAATTTTTTCTTCAAGCAAATTGCTAAACCAGATGTAGTTAAAAAGATTTTACTCCAAGCTTATAAACGTCCCGAAGCTGTTAGTGATGAATTAATTAATATCTTAATGAAACCAGCAAAAGATGCAGGTGCAGTAGATGTTTTTTGTGCTTTTACTCGCTATTCTCAAGGTGCTTTACCAGAAGATTTGTTACCCCTTTTAACCTGTCCTACTATTTTACTCTGGGGAACACAAGACCCTTGGGAAGATATTGTATTAGGTAGAGAATTGGCAAAAATACCTACTGTAAATCAGTTTATTCCTTTAGAGGGTCTTGGTCATTGTCCCCAAGATGAAGCACCAGAAATAGTTAATCCTATATTACGAGAGTGGATGAATTCTTTACCCTAAAAGCCAAGGAAGTTAGGAACTAGTGACTAGCAATCGTAAAAAAATTTATAACTAAATTTTCAACAGAAATGTTAGTATTTAATCTGAGAGTCAAGAGGGAAGATAGAATTCACATCAGTATTCAGAGGTTTTTTCTTAATATTGAGTAGCTTCACTCCATAATCCGAATCTCTAACTATACACACTCTCTGACTGAGGAGACAGTTTTTTTATGAGGAAAACATCATAATGGCTAAACGTCGCAACGCCAAAAAAGAAAAAGCACAACGTAATAAAATTAACGCTAGAAAGTTTCGTAAAACCTCTTCTCGTTATTCTAACCGTAATAAGAAATACTACGGTAATCAAGAAAAGAAAACCGATGGTAACGATACTGGAAATTCCGAAGGTAATCAATCTTCGGCTCAAGCGTCAGAATAATACAATTGCTTTATTTTGAATAAACAACAAGGATTTCTTGTTCCTACTTACTCTGTACCTAGGGTACCTTCTTTAGAAATAGCCGAAGATTTGAGTATAAGCAGTAGATAGCATTAAGACCCTTGTTGTTTTGTTTTATGTGGTTACTTTAAAATAAAAGGTATCATTGGGGATCGGATGGTAAGGATAAAGGTATATCCAAACCACGATCATAGACTTCGATATCCCATTGTCCTGAGCGATTTCCCTCAAATACGATAAATCTTCCATTCCCGCTAATTGAGGGATTACGGACTTCTCCGATAAAATTTTTAGTGATATTTTCTGCTTTCAGCTCGATACGACTATAAAGAAAAATATCTGTTTTACCAAGCTGCTCAGAAACATACACGATATAATTGCCGTCTGCACTAATATTCCCTTGATATTGTCTACTCTGGGGTTGATTTAGTCCAGGAAGAGAAACCATACTGTTAGCTTGTCGGTCATAGAGAAAAATGCCAGTTTGAGAGTTGCGATCGCTGGTAAAAACTAAATAACGACCGTTGTGAGACAAATGGGGTGTAGTTTCAGCTGCTCTTGTATTAAGGGTACCCCCTAATATATTGGTAGTGGTTGGAGGGGTTATATAGCCTGATTCTCCGCAGCTAGTCAAACCCATAGCCATCCCAACTAATCCGACAAAAATAGATGATTGCTGATACTTAAGATACCATCTCATTACCCGCTTGAGAGGGAATCGTATTAGGTAAAGAACAGCAATTGACATTATCCAGACAAACTTTACCCCATTGTAAAGCCCAACGCACTAATTCTACCCGATTATCAGCATTGGTCTTTTTGAGAATATTACTAATGTGATTATCAACAGTACGCTTACTAATATCCAATTCTTGAGAAATCTTATAATTACTTAAACCAGCAACTACAAATTCTAATATTTCCAATTCTCTTGATGATAGTAAAGCTGAACTATCTAGCTTCTCGCGTTCCATGAGTATTTTATCCCCTGGTATATTTACTTATACTACTTCATTTATTGTAAAGGGTAGCATCTCAGATGAATGATCTGTTACAAAACACTAAATATTTGGTTTTTGTATGATCAAATCCGCATCAAACCTTTATATGAGAAGAGTTTTGATCTTTTAAAACTCCAAGTAAACTTAAAAAAATCTGAATTTTCATTTTTTACTTCTTCTGATTTTTTTAACTTTACCTATATTTCGACGATTAAGGACATATTGACTGTTTGCTCTACTTAGGATGTTGAGAAAAGTTTGAGACATTTAGCTAGAGAAGGTTACAGACATTCTGGTGAGTCTAGGAAAGCCCAGAGATTGTATGTGATAGCATCAATGTCGGTAGAACGTCACACTACGGCTGGTTCTAGCATTGAGATCGTACCTCCCTCTCCATCGATTTCTACTTCTACGCCTAAAGGAACAATAAATTGGTTTTTAATATGACCAATCATTGAGCCATACCAGGCAGGAATCGACAAAGGTGCAATATGATCTGACAAAACTTGTTTTAAGCTCAGAGAAGGCTCATCATCTTCGTCTGTTGAACAATTAGAGCAGTTGGCAAAGATGAAACCAGCCAGTTGGTCTAGAATTCCTCCAATTTTAAGTTGGGTCAACATTCGATCAACTCGGTAAATTGCTTCTCCCACTTCTTCCACAAACAAGATGGTATTTTTCCAAGAAGGAAGGTATGATGAGCCGATCATAGCTGTTAGCACTGATAAATTACCTCCTAGTAACCTCCCCTTGGTTTTGCCAGCGTTTATGGTTTCTACTCGATGGCTGGTTAGATTTTGAAACACAGTTGCTTCTTTGTTGAGAAAAATTTTTTGCCCATACATTAGAGAAAACCAATTCCAGGTAGAGATGCCTACTGGAGTGTGAAAAGTAATTAAACCAGTGCGAGCATAAATCCCTAACAATAGGGAAGTAATATCGCTGAAACCCATTATAATTTTGGGACGGCGACGGATTAAATCGTAGTCTAACAGGGGCAAAATACGATTACACCCCCAGCCTCCCCTCATGGCTAAGATGGCTTTAACTTGGTCATCTGCAAACATAGTATTTACATCGGCAGCACGGTCAGTATCTTGACCTGCCAGATAACCATATTGATCTAAAACGTGATTACCTACTTTAACTTTGAAGCCATAAGTCTTGAGAAAATCTATGGCTTGGGTTAGATTGTCCTGATTAATAATACTAGCTGGACTAATTAATCCTACAGTATCACCTATCTTAAGCCCTTGAGGTTTAATCTGAGGGAGTGATCTTGCTAAAACTATCTTTGACAAACGAGGGAGCAACAAACTCCCCATTAAAGTTTGTAGAAATTGGCGACGAGTATTTATAAGCATCACATAGATATCTAAAATTTAATTAGTTAATGAGATTCTAAAACCATTCTTCTCGCCCAGGTATCTGCTTCTAAAATATTTTCTAGACTAGGATAGGGTGTATTTTGCGTAGTAAAGCGATCGCATACTGTTTCAATTAAACGGGGAATATCTAAAAATTCAATCTTTTCAGCTAAAAATAAAGCAACAGCTTGTTCGTTGGCTGCATTTAATACGGCTGGCATTAATCCACCTGCCCTTCCTGCTGCATAAGCCAGTTTCATGCAAGGATATTTATTGTGATCTGGTTCACGGAAAGTAAGGTTACTGATTTTTACTAAGTCTAAGGGTTCCCAATCGGTATAGATGCGATCAGGATAGGATAGAGCATAGAGTAGGGGAAGACGCATATCCGCCCAACCTAATTGAGCTAAAACGGAAGTGTCTTGCACTTCGATCAGGGAGTGAATAATACTTTGAGGATGAATCACAATATCTATATGATCATAATCTAGTCCAAAGAGATAATGAGCTTCAATTACTTCTAAACCCTTATTCATTAGAGTAGCAGAGTCGATAGTAATCTTTTGTCCCATCGTCCAGTTAGGATGTTTAAGAGCATCTTGCACTGTGACAGTAGCCAGTTTTTCTACTGGTAGATCGCGGAAGGAGCCACCAGAAGCAGTGAGCATAATTCTTCTTAAACCTGCTTCTGGAACACCCTGTAAGCACTGGAAAATAGCAGAATGTTCTGAGTCAGCAGGAAGTAATTTAACTCCATGTTTTTCTACTAAAGGTAAAACTACAGGCGCACCAGCGATCAGGGTTTCTTTATTAGCTAGAGCAATATCTTTTCCTGCTTCAATGGCTGCAATAGTTGGTAATAAGCCAGCACAACCCACAATTCCTGTAACTACGCTTTCTGAATCTCCATAACGAGCTACTTCGGCGACTCCTTCCCCTCCTACTAAGATTTTAGGTGGATTAGTCAGATTTGCGATCGCATTTTGCAGTTCTGGTAATTTATCTTCGTAAGAAGTTGCAACAATTTCAGGCTTAAAAGCACGTATTTGCTCTGCTAATAACTTAATATTCCGTCCTGCTGCTAATCCCACAACGCGAAATTTATCAGGATGATCTTTAACAATATCTAGAGTTTGTGTCCCAATAGAACCAGTAGAACCAAGAATAGTAATTGCTTTTTGCTTGATTGATGCGCTCATTGTAATTTTTGAAATAATTATGGGTTAGCTATAGAATTTCTCTATTGCTAATTGTCCCATAAGGAAGGGTAAGCAAAAATTCCAGATAAATTGCAACTTTCAAAATTTATATATTTATAGCCTTCAAATAACCAAATCCACGTATGAGTGTCTAAAATTGCGCCTTTAGTTGAGCTAGACATCAGCGCACCAAACTTCTCCCGTACCTTCAACAATGTCTCCTGTAACCTTAACCGTATTTTCTAGACAACCAAACAGAGAATAAGTTTCGTCGGCAATGGGCTTTAATTCTGCCATTGGTTTGCCCTGCTTGGTAATAACAATGGATTCTTTGGTCTGGTTAACTTCATCGGTCGGTCTCAAACAGTGAGTTTTAAACTCTCTTGCACCGAAAGTTTTATTTTCGTTAATTTTGTTTATGGTGGTATAACTATAGTCACAAATATTATATCCAAAAAAGCCCGTAGATAACTAGAGTGGTTTACTGATTAAACATTGCCAACTCTATCAAGAGGCCAAAAACGAAACACTGCGCGTCCTATAATATTAGATTCGGGTAAAAATCCCCAAAGATGGGAATCATTACTATTGTTACGGTTGTCTCCCATCACAAATATTTTCCCTTCTGGAACGGTAACAGGGAATAATTTGTAGTTAGGTAATTGAGCAATATAATTTTCTTGGAGTGGTTGCTCGTTAATATATACAATGCCATTGTCAACTTTTACTGTTTCTCCTGATGTAGCAATTATGCGTTTGATAAAAGCTTGATTAGCTCCATAACCTTGTACTTGTAATTGCTCTGGTGGTTGAAAAACCACAATATCCCCTCGATTCACTGGATTAAAGTGATAAGAAACCTTTTCTACTATTAAGCGATCACCAGTAGTTAGGGTAGGATACATGGACTCAGAGGGAATGTAGCGAGGTTCAGCAATAAAAATGCGGATTATGACAGCAATCCCAATAGCAATTCCTATGGTGAGGAGATTTTCTTTGATGTTTTCCCAAGTGCTGCTTTTCTGGGATACTTTCTGAGATTGGGTTTTTGCTTCTTTAATTACAGTTTCTTGTTCGTCTAATGCCATATAAAAATCTAGATGAAGGATCAAAGATGATTGATGCTATTGTAGTCCCCCAAGGAGCAGAGTATAAAGCTGTTTGTCGGGGTGTTGAGAAAGATCAGCATTCTTCTTTGACTGTAGTATCCATTCCTATAGGTTTTAATCAGACAAAAGTTGCAGCAACAGTCGCCTATCTTAAATCCTTAAATGTTGAAAGATTAGTGATTATGGGTTTATGTGGTAGTTTGTCTGAGCAATATTCCGTAGGAGATGTGGTACTGTATCAAAGTTGTTTTGATCCCCATCAACAGATTACTTTAAAGACAGCTCAAGAACTAACTACAACTATTCACCATTACTTACCTAGTGCATCCTTAGTTACGAGTTATACCAGCGATCGCGTTATCAATTTAGCCTCTGAAAAACAGCAACTTTATCGCACTTACCAAACAGATGTTGTTGATATGGAGGGGTTTAATTACTTACAGCTATTACAAAAGCAAAATATTGCTGTTGCTATTTTAAGAGTAATTAGCGATGATCCTCAACATGATATCCCCGATCTTACTCAAGCGATTAATGATCAAGGACAGCTAAAAATCTTGTCTTTAACTGTTGTAATGATCAAGCATCCCTTAGCTGCAATACAATTAATTAAAGGTAGCTTAAAAGGGTTAAAAAAATTAGAAAAAACAGTTGAAAAATTAAACTTAATAGCTAGTAAATAAGCTTCATTGTTTTTCGATTCCTTCTAACTTTAAAACTTCTGTTTTTTGAGGCTTGATTTTCATATCATTGGGTTTTTCTAGTAAGCCAAACTTATGCAAAACCATAGTCAGAATTAACGCCAATAATAGTCCTAATCCTACACCAAAACCAATTAAATAGACAAAAAGTTTTTCTAGATATTTTTTATGCTTGGTAATATTTTTTTTTGATATGTTATCTAGATCACTACTATCAATAAGTTTTTCAAGTTCTTCGGAAGAGCTACTGTTCACCAAATTTTCATTGGGGTCAAAGTCAAAATTGTTAGGAGATTGATACATTATTTTTATGTAAATTTCAAATAAAAGGCTGAGTGTAATAGGAATCGTAAAGCAATTAGTATTATAAACCCAGTATTATTTAAACTATTCCTTTTCCAGCTCTACTATAACGTATCGAAATCCCTAAT
This sequence comes from Xenococcaceae cyanobacterium MO_167.B52, assembly GCA_030065315.1. Classification (GTDB taxonomy): domain Bacteria; phylum Cyanobacteriota; class Cyanobacteriia; order Cyanobacteriales; family Xenococcaceae; genus JASJCP01. The sequence continues at coordinate 11,007 of JASJDB010000108.1, forward strand.
GTAATTAGTTTTGAGTTGCCAAATGGGACTTTTTGGAGATCACTTGTAACATATTAAATATAAGTATATTTTAATAATTGGATTTGCCACAAGTAACATCAGTTTCTAACTATCTAGTAAATTGTAAAATTAGTTACATCTGATATGATGTTGCCAAAGAGTTTGATTAGCAGCATTAGTTGCATAAGTAAGCAACTCTACATTACCGCGATCATTGATAACCCATCCTTTAGCTTCCACAATAGAACTATTTTGATTGTTTTTCCCTACAGTAATAATAGAAGTAGAATTATTTTTTCCTACCTGGTTTTGCTCAGATAGAGAAGACAAACGTAAATCTTGCCAAACAGATTGACCTCTTAGACTTTGTTGGGGATTTTCCGACAATCCACCTTTCCCGACAATTGCCATCACGTTGTTCTTATCTACAGGACAAGAAGCAGTAATTAATCGGGTAGAGTCTCCAATAGTATCAGGTAATTCAGTGAGTACGAATTGTTTTTGACTATTAGGATCATTAATTCTTACTACCCCATCTAAACCAAATTCAGAACTTGCACTAATAGTACTACTAGGGGAAATCAAGATAATTTCTGTAGTAATATTAATGTTTCCTCCTGGACCAAATTTTGCATTAGCACGAATATCACTATTATTGGCAGCTATCAGAATATTACTGTTGATATCGATATTGCCCCCACCACCAGTACTATCAGTGACACTGGTACTTATTAAGCTATTGTCATTGAGTCGGATAAAATCAGTGGTAATGCCAATATCTCCTCCACCAGTTTGTTCAGAAGTAGCAGTAATTAGACCTTGGTTTAGAGAAATATCGGGGCTATTGAGTTTAATATTACCAGCTTGACCTGCTCCTGTACTGCTAGTAGTAATTTCTCCTGAGTTATTAATGTTCAGTGACTCACTGGTTAGAGAGATTTCACCTCCATCTCCTGCCCCAGTGGTACGACTACTAATCACTCCATTGCTTGTAATAGTAACATCCTTAGCTGTAGCTCTAATTAAACCTCCTGCTCCTTCTCCTAGGGTTTCTGCGGTAATGGTACTGCCATTTTCTACAGTAAGAGTATCACTATCGAGTGCAATGCTTCCTCCACCACCAGCAAAGGTAGCAGCGGTAATACTGGCAGGAATGCCATTATTTACTCCATCTAATTGAATGGTATTAGCCTTGACATTAATATTTCCTGCTTTTCCCTCTCCTGCTGGTGTATTGGGATTACGACTAGAAAAATTACTGGCACTAATAGTTGCAGCATCTTTAACAGTTAATCTGTCAGTTGTTAAATCTATATTCCCTCCGTCTCCATCACCAATAACTGCGGTAGAGAACAAACCACTACTCCCCCCGCCCAAGTCAAAGGCATTGCCTGTCAGTTCTACAGAGTTAGATGCTCTTACCGTAAGATTACCAGCAGCACCAGAACCAGCAGTACTAACCGCAATTTGCGCTCCCTCTGAAAGACTCAAATTTTCAGTATTAATTGTTATATTTCCACTGTTACCTGTCGCCCCAGGAACAACAGTAGCAAATAAACCACTGGAAGAACCATCTGCTGGAGATAGTCCTGTCAAATTAATTTCCTTGGCAGTAACAGCAAGATTTCCCCCTTCTCCAGAACCCAAAATACTAGAACTAATTTGGGTTCCATCTGTAAGAGTCAAACTATCGGTATCAATAGCAATATCTCCACTGACCCCTGCTGCTCCTTCTGCTACCGCGACTGAAATTTCACCAGATATTCCTGCCTGAGAAAGACCACTTAGTTCAATACTATCAGCTTTAATACTGATACTTCCTCCTGTTCCCACCCCAAATACATTAGAACCGATCAAAGCACCATCAACCAACCGTAGATTATCTGTCTCAATGGTTAAATTCCCGCCATTTCCATTAGCAAAAGTATTGGTGAACAAACCGCTGGGAGTGCCATTGGGAGAAGTACTATTAAGTTCAATCTCTTTTGCTTTGATATTAAAATCTCCCCCTTGACCATTACTAAATGATAAAGTAAAGGCCTGTGCTCCTCCTGCTACCAGCAAGCTATCTACTTCTACATTAATATCTCCTCCATCACCAGTAGCTCCTGGCACAATAGGAGCAAAAAGACCACTAGAACCAGCTACCCCTGAACCTGAAATTAATTCTACTCTCCCTGCCTTGACAGTTAAATTTCCTCCTTTACCACTGCCAAAAACTCCACTGTTTACTTGCGCTCCTCCAGCTACTAGTAAATAACCAGTTTCAATATTCAAATCTGCTCCTGCACCAGTAGAATCTGTTGTAGTGTCTGTAGAAACGAGAGACACCATAGGAATTTCGTTTTGAGATACTCCCGTAATATTTACCGACTCCACACCGTTAAGGGTAATACTTCCTGGTGTGCCATCTCCTGAAATGTTAGCTAAGATTGCCGAAGCATTGGTCAGAGAGATATTTTGCCCTTGGACATTTACTGTCCCACTACTATTACCACTAACTTCTACCGAAGCTGCATTTACCAAGTCAATATCTTGAAATCCAGCCACTTCCTGATAATCAAACTGCCAAATCCCACCATTATTATCAAGTTTAACTAAACCTTCCCTAACGCTTCCTAGTTCAATATGTCCTTCTGCTGCGGTTAGATTTCCCCCAACTAGAGCCACATTTCCCCCAATTAAAGCCAAAGTATTACCATCTTCTACTTGTAATCCTGAAGGACGAAAATCTTTAATCAAAGAAAAATCAGCAGCATCAGGATCAGCAAACCCTGTATTGTTACCAGTCCCTTCAGCTACAATATTGCCTGGATTATCCCCATATTGCAGACCCACAGGAATATTAATTGTCAGTAATGGAGGAGCTTCAGGATTTACTGCACTATAAAAACTACCGTCACTAAACTGAATACTGTCAGCCGTACTACCAATAAAAGAACCCCCAATATTGAGGGAGGCATTTTCCCCAAAGATAATACCATTGGGATTAATTAAAAAGAGATTAGCTGCACCATTAGCTTGAATTAGCCCTTCAATATTAGAAGTTGAACCACCAGTAACACGACTAAATATATTTTCAATAGTTAATCCATTATCGAACAAAGCTGTTTGACCATTAAGAACCGAAAATTCCTCAAAACTATGAAACAGATTATTGCCGACTGCTGTCCCCTCTGTAATCTGAATGATATTTCCATTAGGAGTTACCACAGAATTATTAGGCAATGTGGTATCTGGTGTAATTTGTGCTTGAGCTTCCAAGCTATTGCCTAAGCAGAAAAAAGAGACTACACCTAAAACCAAACCTATTTTGGTTTCTGTTTTGTCCAATCTTCCCAACAAAAAATTAATAGCAGTCAACATAAGCTTGATATTCTGGTGGTGTTTAGAATTCTCTGAATAAGTTTGAAATCAAGGGATTGAATAGTCTTGACTCTTATAGAATTCCCAAAATCAGCTTAAAAATTACTTATGAAATTAGTTCAAGATTTCATTAATGGATCGGATTACCCATAGAGCAAGCCCAAAAAATAATAGCGTTTTCATTTAGGTTGACTACAGATGATTGACGCGGAGAACGATTTGTAGCAGTACTTTTTGAAATTGGTATAAGCAAAACTAATATTAGCTATAAGATAATTTTTGTTACATTAGTTAACAATTGCTCTAAGATAGACACATACATCCAAAACATACATTATTCAAACCGTAATCATAAACAAATGACAACTACCTTACAGCAAAGC
>JASJDB010000109.1 GCA_030065315.1 Xenococcaceae cyanobacterium MO_167.B52
GGTAATTATTACGGTGAGTTTTCTCCAGAAAATTTAGTTTTTAATTCTAATTTGCAACTGTTTGCTCAACAAGTTTCTTATCTTTGCAGTTTAGAAGCCAATGGTAAAATTAGCCCTCAAGATACCTATGAAGAAATTAAAAAGTTTTGGAAACAACTTAAACATTCCAAGAAAGAATTGTTAGATAATACTAACTTTACTACTGAAGAATAAGCAGAGAACTAAGATGAGTCATCAAGATAATGCTGTAACTTTAGGAGAATGGGCTAATATTGCGATCGCAAAACATACCCGCAAAATACTGAAGTATGAAAGTAAAGTAATCCAAGATAAAGACCCAGAAGACTTACATCAAATGCGGGTGGGAATGCGACGCTTACGGAGTGCGATCGCTGGTTTTGCCGTTGCGTTAGACTTACCCAAAACAGTTAATGAAAAAATTATCGCTAAAATCGGGCGTTCTTTAGGCAAACTCAGAGATTTAGATGTGTTATTAGCTGCTTTAGCTAATAATTATCGTCCCCTATTGCCCAAGGGAGAACAAAAAAGCCTAGATAAGGCTATCAAAGCCCTAAATAAACAACGAAAAGAAGAATTAAAACAAGTTCGGGCAACTCTTAACAGTAAGCTTTATCTTAATCTCCAACACGGATTACGAGATTGGCTAGAACAGCCAAAGTATCAAACGATTGCAGACTGTTCAATCTATCCTGTGTTACCAGATTTACTGTTACCTCAGATTAGCCAACTGTTACTTCATCCTGGTTGGTTGGTAGGAGTAAAACTAGAAGAAGGCATAATTAAATTGCCTGAAATTTTAAGTAAAGAAGAAATTGAGCAACTATTAGAACAAAAAGAAATACTGCTCCACGATCTACGCAAACAAGCTAAAAAAAACCGCTACAATTTAGAACTATTTGCTCAATTCTACAATGATAGTTATGGTTACTATGTTAAACAGATTGAACAGATTCAGGAAGTTCTGGGTGAAATCCAAGATTGTTATGTCCTCAGAGAGGTCTTAGAAAAAGTCTTAGATTCATCAATCCGTCGTAAGATGCCTCAACTAGCGACTCAACTAACGGAAACTCGTTATCAAAAATGGCAAGAATGGTTAGTTTTGCAAAAAGAGTTTTTTGATGATAAAACTCGCCAAGAATTAAGACAGACAATACAAAAACCCCTTCTGCCTACTGACACCAATTCTTTTTAAGCAAAAAGCAGAGATGCAATACATCACATATCACATCTCTAGAGCGCTTATTTAGACTGGAAAGCAAGGTAAGATGCTACATCATACCCATACCACCCATGCCACCCATACCGCCCATACCGCCCATGCCACCCATGGGATCTCCACCGCCAGCAGGCATTGGAGGTTCGGGTTCAGGTTTCTCTACCACTAATGCTTCGGTAGTTAGTACCATACCTGCAATAGAAGCAGCATTTTGGACAGCGGAACGAACTACTTTAGCAGGGTCAATAATACCGCCAGCAATCATGTCTTGAAATTCGTCGGTCAGAGCATTGTAGCCCATATTAAGGTCTGATTCTTTGACTTTCTCAACGATTACAGTGCCTTCCACTCCTGCATTATCCGCTAACTGACGTAAGGGAATTTCTAAAGCTTTAGCAAAGATATCCGCAGCAACTTTTTCTTCCTTGTTGGTTAATTGAGATTTAAACTCTAGTACTTTCTTGGCTAAGTAAATCAGAGTTGTACCACCACCAGGAACAATTCCTTCGTCAACTGCTGCTTTAGTTGCGTTAAGAGCGTCCTCAATGCGGAGTTTGCGGTCTTTTAATTCTGTTTCTGTTGCTGCACCTACTTTGATTACAGCTACACCACCAGCTAGTTTAGCAATACGCTCTTGGAGTTTTTCAGAATCATACTCAGAGTCTGTTTCCGCTAGTTGTTTACGGAGTTGTTCAACTCTAGCTTTAATTTCTTCCGCTTTACCTCCCCCAGAGACGATAGTGGTGTTTTCTTTATCAATTGTGATTCTACTAGCTGTTCCTAGCATCTCAACAGATACCATTTCTAAGCTTAAGCCCACTTCTTCAGAAATCAGTTGCCCACCAGTTAAAATTGCAATATCTTGAAGCATCTGCTTACGGCGATCGCCGAAACTGGGAGCTTTAATGGCAGCAGCATTTAAAACTCCTCTAGCTTTATTAACTACTAGAGTTGCTAATGCTTCTCCGTCTATATCTTCTGCCACGATTAATAGAGGTTGACCACCACGAGCCACTTTTTCTAAAACTGGCACTAAATCTGCAATCGTACTAATTTTTTTATCGGTAATTAAAATTAGAGGATTTTCAAATTCCACAATTTGACGCTCTTGATCGGTGACAAAGTAAGGAGAAATGTAACCCCGATCTAATTGCATTCCTTCTACTACATCTAACTCAGTAGCCAAAGATTTAGATTCTTCAACGGTGATTACACCATCTTTAGTAACTTTTTCCATTGCTTGAGCAATCATGCTACCCACTTCTTCATCATTACCAGAAGAAACAGTCGCAACTTGAGCGATCGCATCTCCTGTGACAGGTTTCGCGATCATGGAAATTTCTGCAACTAAGTGAGTTGTTGCTTTTTCCAAGCCTTTTTTGAGAGCTACAGGATTAGCTCCTGCTGCCACATTTTTCAAGCCTTCTTGAATCAAAGCTTGAGCGATTACAGTAGCAGTTGTTGTCCCATCTCCTGCTGTATCCTTAGTCTTCGATGCTACTTCTTGAATTAATCTTGCGCCAGTATTTTCCAGAGGATCTTCTAATTCAATTTCTTTGGCAACTGTAATCCCATCATTGACAATTTGGGGTGCGCCATACTGCTTTTCGAGCAAAACATTACGACCTTTGGGACCAAGGGTGATTTTAACCGCATCAGCTAGGGCATTAACCCCTTTTTCCAAAGCTCTGCGAGATTTTTCATTGAAAGAAACAATCTTTGCCATAAGATATCTTAATCAGTTATTGGATTGGTTCAACATGGTGCTTTGACATACTGGGATTTACCCACTAGCCCACACCATCATATGCAAATTTAGCACTCTTAGGGAGAGACTGCTAATTTTATCTTTTTTGATTTTAGACTCAAAAAATACCCTTCGTTAGCATTTTCTTTACAGTCAATTTACGAAAGTTATTTACAATGGGGTGACGAAACCTATTTTTTTCGTTAAGAGTGTAATAGTCTAGCCATTTTTGCTAATACAAACATTTTACATATGGAACTGCTTTATCAATATGCTTGGCTAATTCCCCTGTTGCCCCTTCTAGGCGCAGCATTCGTCGGAATTGGTCTTATATCTTTAAACAAGGCAACTAACAATCTGAGACAAATTGCTGCTGTCTTTATTGTCTCTATTGTTGGTATTGCTATGGTGATGTCCTTTGGCATCTTCTGGAGTCAAATACAAGGACACGAAGTTTACACTCGCAGTATTGAGTGGGCATCTGCTGGAGATTTCCATCTTCAGATGGGTTATGTGATCGATAATCTCACATCTTTGATGCTAGTAATTGTGACCACAGTAGCTTTTTTGGTGATGATCTACACCGATGGCTATATGGCTCATGACCCAGGATATGTCAGATTTTATGCTTACTTGAGCATCTTTAGCTCCTCTATGTTGGGTCTAGTAGTTAGCCCTAACTTAGTTCAGATATATATCTTTTGGGAATTGGTAGGGATGTGTTCTTACCTCCTAATTGGTTTTTGGTATGACAAAAAAGCTGCTGCTGATGCTTGTCAAAAAGCTTTTGTCACTAACCGTGTAGGGGACTTTGGCTTGTTGCTCGGCATACTGGGACTATACTGGGCTACTGGTAGTTTTGACTTTGCGGTTATCGGCGAGAGACTAGAAGATTTAATTGCTTCTGGAGCAATATCTATTGGTTTAGCAACTTTATTTGCAGTATTGGTCTTTTTGGGTCCTGTGGCTAAATCGGCTCAGTTTCCCCTCCATGTATGGCTTCCTGATGCGATGGAAGGTCCTACCCCTATTTCTGCTTTAATTCACGCAGCTACTATGGTTGCTGCTGGTGTATTCCTAGTTGCTCGGATCTATCCCATCCTAGAGCCTGTGCCTATGGCAATGAATATCATTGCTTGTACTGGTGCAGCTACTGCTTTTATCGGCGCAACTATTGCCCTAACACAAAATGACATCAAAAAAGGTCTGGCTTATTCCACCATGTCCCAATTGGGTTATATGGTAATGGCAATGGGTTTAGGCTCTTATAGTGCTGGTTTATTCCACCTCATGACCCATGCTTACTTTAAAGCGATGCTCTTTTTGTGTTCAGGCTCAGTAATTCATGGTATGGAAGCGGTAGTAGGACATAATCCTGTCCTAGCTCAAGATATGCGCTTAATGGGTGGATTAAGAAAATATATGCCCATTACTGCCTATACTTTCTTAATTGGGAATCTCGCTATTTGCGGAATCTTCCCCTTTGCTGGTTTTTGGTCAAAAGATGAAATTCTCGGTCAAGCTTTCCAAGCCAATCCAGTTTTATGGTTTATCGGTTGGATTACCGCTGGTTTAACTGCCTTCTATATGTTCAGAATGTATTTTATGACCTTTGAAGGAGAGTTTCGCGGTAATGACACAGGAATTCGCCAACAGCTTTTCACTGCTTCTGGGGTTGTCTTTGGTCCTGGAGCAATGGATGTTAAAGAAGGTGAAGATCATGGACATAGTGATTCTCCCCATGAATCCCCCATTACTATGGCATTACCCCTGGTAATCTTAGCTATTCCTTCTTTGGCTATTGGTTTAGTGGGTATGCCTTGGAATAATCTTTTTGAAGCTTTTATCCACGCGCCAGGAGAAGTAGTATCAGGAGAAGAGTTTGAATTAACTGAATTCTTGATTATGGCAGGATTGTCAATTGCGATCGCTGTATCAGGAATTATTGTGGCTGCATTAATGTATCGGTTGAAAAAAATCGACCCTGCTGCGATCGCCGAAAAATATCCAGCTCTCTACAAGTTCTCTCTCAACAAATGGTACGTGGATGATATCTACGAACAAGTTTTTGTTATTGGTTCACGTCGTATAGCCAGACAAATTATGGAAGTAGATTCTCGCGTGGTAGATGGTGCAGTAAATCTTACAGGTTTAGCAACTCTACTCAGTGGAGAAGGCTTGAAATATCTGGAAACAGGACGAGCTCAATTCTATGCGCTAATCGTATTTGGAGCAGTTTTAGGCTTTGTTTTAGTGTTTAGTATTACCTAATCACTATCTATTTTAACTTATTTGAGGTGGGCGAGGCGAAGCGAGTCCTAAAGGATACAGCTTCGCATATACTTTAGTGCAATACCCACCTTATTTTTTTATCTAGGTTAAGGAATCTTGCGATCGCAAAAAAGCATTTGAAATTGACTTATTAGTCCCAAGGACTAAAAACCTTAATCGATGAAAAGCTAAAATCAGCAATATTTCTAGTAACAATAATCATGTCATATTGGTAAGCTGTAGCAGCAATGAAACTATCTATGACGGGGAGTTTGTTTCCTTTGGCTTCCGATTGACCACAAATTGTTGCCCAGGTGTTCATTATATTCTCGTCTAAAGGAAGAATTCTAGAGTGAAATCTTTGTTCGAGTTTTTGTAGCCAATTGCGGAGTTTATGATAACGATTTGGCTTAGAGCTTTGTATTCTGATAATTCCTTTTTTTAGTTCAGCTATGGATATTATGCTGACATATAAACTTGTTTCGTCTTGATTATCTAACCAATTAATTACTTGGTAATTAGGATTTTTTTTGACATATTCTGAAAGAACGCAAGTATCTAATAAATAGTTCAAAAATCAATCTCCCTCCCTGTATCTTTATTTCGTTCAAAGAAAGAATCGTCTTCTTCTAATTCTGGTAAAAGCAAAAGTTGAGATAATTTTGGTTGAGATTGAATTGATTTTTTAGCTTGATTTTCTTCCATCAAAACAATCATTACTGACTGTCCTTCAGGTAAATTAATAGATTCTAGAGGATAGATTACGCCATTTCTGACAGTTCCTTTGATTGTAAGCATTTGGGATAATTACTTATTTAGCTTTATTTTATAATTTTTTCCGTTTTCCGTTTACTATTATTTTGTTTTGTGGCTATCTTTTTTGTATTTTAAGCATTTTCCTTTTTTTTGCGCTCGCATTAATCTAAGGTAAAATACATGAATAACAAGTTATTTATCTAAGTTATGGTTCAAATAACCTTGCCAATAGATCAGATAAAAGATTTTTGCGATCGCTGGAAAATCGCCAAACTTGCTCTATTTGGTTCTGTGTTAAGAGATGATTTCAACAGTCAAAGCGATATTGATATCATAGTGGACTTTGAACGTAATTTACGTTATGGCCTGTTTGATTTAGTAGTAATGGAAGATGAATTAAAAGCAATTTTTAATCGAGATGTGGATCTAATTACCCGTAAGGGAATTGCTAATAGCCGTAATTATTTACGTCGAGAAAATATTCTTAACTCTGCTCAAACTATTTATGAATCGGGAAAAACAATTTCTCCTTGATATGTTGCTATCGGCAAGAATCGCAATTGAATATCTTCAAGAAAAATCTATTGACGATTTAGAAAATAATTTACAACTTCAAGATGCAGTTATTAGAAGATTACTGATTATTGGAGAAGCTTCTAATAGAATTTCTGAAACAACACAACAGAGTTTAGTTACAATTCCTTGGCGACTGATTAAAGGAATGCGAAATCGTTTAGTTCATGAATATGATGATATCGATCTAGATACTGTGTGGGAAACAGTAAAAACAAGCTTGCCTATTTTGGTTATTGAATTAGAAAATATAGTTTCGTCCGATTAAAATAAAGAGGTAAATTTTGACTAAACTACGCCTGCGCCAGCACGTTAATCCTTTACGAGATAGATATAAAATTCCTATAACTCTTCCTAAGTGGCAAGAAATCTATCGTCAATATGATTTACCCTTACACTTGGATATTGGCTGTGCTAGGGGTGAATTTTTACTTCAAATGGCACAAATAGAGCCAGAAATTAATTTTCTGGGGGTAGAAATTCGTCAACCACTAGTAGTGGAAGCTAACAAAGAAAAAACTGCTCTCGGCTTAACTAATCTCCATTATCTCTTCTGCAATATAAACGTAGCTGCGGAAAACTTATTACAATCTTTACCACCTCTTCACTACATCACAATTCAGTTTCCCGATCCCTGGTTTAAACGCAAACATATGAAACGGAGAGTTGTCCAACCAGAATTAGTTAGAATTTTAGTTAAGCATTTAATTAATGGTGGTCGGATTTTTTTACAATCTGATATTAAAGATGTAGCTCTTGAAATGCGCGATCGCTTTGGTCACAACCCCCTGTTAGTTCAGCAACATGAGCAAACTTGGTTAGGATATAATCCTTTCCCAGTACCCACAGAAAGGGAATCATATGTGATAGAAGACCATAAATCTGTATATCGTGTTTTATTTCAGAAAAAAGTCACATAAGTTAATTGGAAACAATAAAAGTACATAATCTATACTATTTTAGAAAATATTTAGATAAGATAAATATGTAGTATGGGCAACAATAACTAGTGTAAATTGTTTCTAGGTCTTCACTACGCCTACTTCTTATTTGTCTTACGGCTCCGTGCTTCTTCATGACAAACTCAAATATCAAACAAAAATTTAAGTTACAGGTGCTTACCAAACTAGAAGCTCTACAGGAAGTACTACATTGGTATGAAGAGGGAATCAGTCCTCATCTTCCAGAAAAAACAGGATGGCAATGTGAAGTAGCCCTAGTAGAAGCTTTTACCAATGCAGTAAGACACGCTCATCAGGATTTACCAAGTAATACCCCTATAGATTTGGAAGTAGAACTCTATCCCAATAGTCTAGAAATGAGGATTTGGGATCGAGGTAAGTCCTTTGACCTGACAGCCCAACTTCAGGCTAATCGAGATAATGTTACGTCTCTGGAAAAAGAAGGGGGGCGAGGGCTGCAATTCATTAAGAAATTAACCGATGATTTGCAATACCTCAGTAATCTTGATTATGGCAATTGTTTAGTAATCAAGAAAAAATACTCTCAAACACCTACTATTGCTTAGATTTCTGCTACAGCTCGTTCGATCAAACGTCTGGCTAAAGTCTGAGTACCAGTATGTTCATAGTAGTTGGTAGTCATGTCTAGAAAGGCAGCCACATAGTCTAATTTATTTTCCGAAAACTCCAAAAAGCCTTGGAATTTACCAAATATAGCATTGGGTGTTAGGTTTCTATCTTCAACAAAATTGCTCATCCAACCTTTAACAGAATCAAAACTTTCTCCAATAAAACTTAATTGACTATTAGTATTATTTCCTGGGATTAATTCTTGAACTTGTTTAAATGTAGAATTAGAACCTAATTCCTTAGGACTAGTATTATTTAGGGTGGATTGGGCTTTCAAGATAAAATCGGGACCCAGAGGGATTAAACCATCAACGCAGATTAAAGCTGCCATCCGCATCAAAGACTCTCCACTATAGTCCGCCAAGGAAGTGACAAAATCTCCAATGCTATCCCCTGGTATGCCATTAATTTGGCAAAAAGCGACTAGTTCTACAACTAGCTTGATACATAAATCTAAAGCTTGTGCCTTATCAGGATTGGGGGTAACTTTAGTTAGTAATCCTCCCACCAAAGGAATTTTATTCCCTACCTTGTTTGCCAAAGCAGCAGTTCCTAAAGCACTGTCTGCACTATCAACAGTCTGATAGAGCCACATCGCCTTCTGATAGCCTTGAGATTTATCATTATATAGCCAGATGGCGCGATCGCCAATCTGCTGGATCATCTCCTGATCTGTTTCTGCGGTTACTTCTCGAATTGTATTTTCAAACCCCACCAAATTATTCCATTGTCCAGGGATAACAAAATCCAGGGACTTAAGCATCATTACCGTCATATTGTTGGTGGGTAAATTATCTACTAACTCAAAAATTGGTTTGCTCATAATTAGTTTTAAGCTTGTTGAGTGTTGAATTGATCTGATTTGATTAGAACTAGAATGTTATTTCAATTGAGATAGACCATTAAGATCAAATTTAGCTAACCAAGCTTCGCGATCGCTGGCTGTAAAAGAAGGGTCTCGGGATAAAACCTTAACCTGAAATCGGTTGCCGACCAAAATAGCTGTAGCAGTCTTACCCTGATTTACCGCAGGGTAGCCAGCAATCGTTTCAGTACTATTTTTAAACTTATTGACTGCACTAGGATTATTAAGGGTATCAGAGATTGCCATCAGTGCTACTTCTTTACCATCTTGTTTCAATTTAGCTTCAGCAAAACCTTTTTTTTCTTGAGAATAAACTTTTTGGTATCCTGAACCAGCTTCAGGGAAATAACGGTTAAAGCTACCACCAGCTTGGGACTCTTTAACCACCGAAGTAGCTCCTCTGGAGGTACTATCCTGTTGTGCTTGATCGAAACGGGAAGGAGGAGCAGCAGTACAAGCTGTAACCAAAAGAATCATTCCCAACAAGCAAGTGAATACAATTTGGTGGTTAGGCAGTCTTGGGCTTAAAGAGCATATCCAGCCACCATTTTGACGTAGTTTAATCATGATCAGTTGTAAAATCAGAGATTTTAGGAGTTACTACTCTCAGACTTATAACAGTTGTTCATCTCAACTTGATTAAATCTTTAATAAAGATTTAGATAATTTTGACTAGAATAATAAGCGACACTTTGTCAATGCTTTAAACTTTTGCTAAAAATCACCAGGAGTAGCAATGTTAACTTAACTGTCAAATGTAAAAAAGCTGTTTATTTTTTTAGACGTAGTGAACTAAAGTTCGTTACATTTTAGCAGTAATTACTTTTTAGATTAATTCACTATGTATATAGCAGTACTAAATAAGATATCTCCCATATCTAATACAGTCCCAAAATATTTTTTAGCCTAAGTATTTCTGAAAATATCAAAAATTAAAGACCACACAAAACTTTACGGGGCAACCTTAAAAAACTATGCAAATCTTAATTTATTCTTACAATTACTATCCAGAACCGATTGGAATTGCCCCTTTAATGACCCAATTAGCAGAAGGCTTAGTTAAGAAGGGTCATCAAGTAAGAGTAGTTACTGCTATGCCTTGGTATCCTGAAGGAGAAATCAAACCAGAGTATCGTGGGAAACTTTTTCTTAGGGAGATAATCAATGGAGTTCAAGTACAACGTAGTTACATTTGGACTCGTAGAAAGCGTAATTTAACCAACAGGGCTGCCTTTGAACTGAGTTTTATGACTCTCAGTTTAGTTCAGGCTTTTAGAGGTTGGCGACCTGATATCATTTTGCTTACCGTACCAGGATTACCCGTATGTTTACCAGCAGCCCTACTCCGCCTAGTGTATAACTGTCCTCTGGTCTTAAATCTACAAGACATCCTCCCTGATGCTGCCGTTCATACAGGGATGATTTGCAATACTAAAGTGATCAAGGTTTTGCGGTGGCTAGAAAAATTTGCCTATCAAACCAGCGATAAAATCGCAGTAATTGCGGATGGATTTACCAGAAATATCCAGAAAAAAGGAGTACCAAGCCAAAAAATTGTCGAAATTCCTAACTGGGCTGATATCGATTTCATTCGACCCCTACCAACGGAAACTAGTTATTTTCGTCATAAATATAATTTACAAAATAAATTTGTGGTACTCTACTCAGGAAATATTGCTCTGACCCAAGGATTAGAGACAGTAGTAGATGCTGCTGTCCATTTACAGCATATAGAGGATATTGCCCTTGTTATCGTCGGGGAAAAAAGAGCCCTATCTAAACTAGAAGCATATTGTCAACCAAAACAAATTAATAATGTTCATTTGATTCCCTTCCAACCCCAGGAAAAATTACCAGAAATGCTCGCTGCTGCAAATGTGGGTTTAGTAGTTCAGAAAAAAAATGTTTTAGATTTTAATATGCCCTCCAAGATACCTGTACTACTGGCTAGTGGTCGGGCAATTATTGGTTCAGTTCCTGATACAGGTACAGCGATCAGTGCCATTAGAAAAAGTGGTGGTGGGGTAATTACCCCTTCAGAAGACTCCCAAGCCTTATCTGAGGCAATTATCGACTTATATCATAATCCAGAGAAAACAAAGAGGTTGGGCAAACAAGGCAGAGCTTATGCAGAAAGCCATTACTCTTTCGAGTCCGCTTTAGATCAATATGAAAAATTATTTCAGGAAACTGTCGCTGGTAGTTCCACTAAGTTGCCAGAATTTATTAAACTTTAGATATGAGTAATCATGCTAAATGGAAATCATTGCGGAACCAAATTCTTGATTGGCTGAACCAGAATGTATCTCCCAAACGCCTACAACATATCCTGGGAGTAGAACAAACTTGTATCGACTTGGCTAGTTGTCATCAGATAGATCAAAAGCAAGCAGCTCAGGCTGGTTTAATGCATGATTTAGCCAAATTTTTCCCTCCTAAAAAATTACTCAAAATAGCAAAAAAGGAAGGAATTATTATTGATTCAGTCTGTCATAACCATCCCCATCTACTTCATGCAGAAGTAAGTGCCATTGTAGCCAGAGAAGAATTTGGCATCAAAAATACTGAAGTATTAGAAGCAATCGGAAATCATACTTTAGGCTCTCCTGACATGAGCTTATTAAGTTGTTTGGTATTTGTCGCTGATGCTATTGAACCTCATCGGGGTGATTCTTCAGAACTTAATTTATTACGGGATCTAGCTACCAAAAATCTTTATCAATCTGTACAAAAAACCAGTGATTATTCTATACAATATCTAATGGGTAGCAATAAAGTAATACATCCTCGTACGATACTAACTCGTAATTGGGCATTAGCTAAAGCTAAACAACTATTAAGATAGGTTGATTGAAGGCTAACTTGATTAGAATATATAGAACAGCGAATCAGAATTTTAATGAAAAATTCACAGAAATTAGAATTGAATAATATAGGGACTAAAGACGCGATTACAGATAGTTCTTCCCTCTTGACTAGTGAACAACTAGCCTGGAAGATAGCGGAAGCAGCAGATGACAAAAAAGCAGGAGATATTGTACTTTTACAAGTCCAAGAAGTATCCTACTTAGCAGACTATTTCGTAATTGCTACTGGATTTTCTACTACTCAATTACGAGCCATTTGTGAATCTATCGAAAAGCAACTAATAGACCAGTATGGCAAATATCCAATTCGTGTTGAGGGCAAAAACCAGGGAAACTGGGTGGTAATCGACTACGGTGAAGTAATCGCTCATATTTTTCTGCCAGAAGCCAGAGAGTATTATAATCTAGAAGCATTCTGGGGACACGCAGAACGCAAACAATTTATTGTGGAGCAATAGCTAATAGGGTTTGAAAAACTGATGATGAGTGAATCTTCTGTTGAGTTTTGTCCAGTTCCTCAAGAACAACAGCCGATCTACGAATATCAACAAATGCAGGATTCGTGGTTCTCGGGCTGGGCGACTTTAGAATATGTTGACTATGGCAAAAAACTGTCTTGGGTGGGATTTTGGGGGCTAGTGCTGGCTTCACCTATAGCAGCAGCTAGTTTCCATCCTTTTGAGTACCCAATTCAATTTGTCATTTGCAGTGTTCTGGGTTCTTGTTTTGTCTTGACTTTAGTGTTGAGCCGACTTTATGTTGGTTGGGTCTATATTCGCGATCGCTTAAATGATCATAAAATATTTTACGAGGAATCTGGCTGGTATGATGGTCAGGTTTGGCTCAAACCCACTAATATGTTAAATCGCGATCGCTTGATTGTCACTTATGAAATTGCTCCTATCTTACAACGTTTACGACGTAGTTTCTGGATCGTAGGAGGATTAGTATTAATCAGTGGTTTAGGGTGGTTAATTGTGGGATAAATTCTGACATAATCTGAAATTTGGGTAATTTTAAAACGCATGACCAGGGTAAAACGTACTCAAGCATCAAAAATCGAAGTTCATTTATTACGAGAAGGGATTATCGAGTCCGTCCATCAAGTAGAAGCTACAGTATGCGATAAGCGAGGTCGTGTTCTAGCCGTCGCTGGGGATTGTCAAACTGCTACTTTCATACGCTCCGCATTAAAACCGTTTCAAGCTCTAGCTGTTACTTCCACAGGAACTTTACCAGCCTATGGGCTAACGGATAAAGACGTAGCAATTATGTGTGGCTCTCACCAAGGAAATATTGAACAGTCAAGACAAGTATTTAATATTCTTTGGCGTGCTGACGTAGATCCATTAGCTCTTCAATGTCCCATACCCCCAAATAAACAAAGTTCTCTACAGCACAATTGCTCTGGTAAACATGCGGGTATGTTAGCAGTCTGTAAGCATCAAGATTGGTCATTAAATGATTATCTGCGTCGCTCTAGTCCTGTACAAAAAATGATATTGCGTCAAATTTCGGAATTATTGGGAATTCCAGGGGATGAACTCATTAGCGCCCATGATGACTGTGGCGCACCGACCTATTCCATACAAGTGCAACACATGGCTTATCTCTATGCTCAGTTAGCTTCTGGCGACAAAGTGGACTTGGAGCGTATAGTTCGTGCTATGACTTACTATCCCAGAATGATTGCTGGAGACGGAGCTTTTGATACGGAATTGATGAGAGCTGCTGAGGGGGAAATTGTCAGTAAATCAGGTGCAGAAGGCATCCAGTGCATTGGTAGAGTTGGAGAAGGAATGGGGCTCGCAATTAAAGTGACTGATGGAGCCAAAAGAGCCAAGCACGCTGTAGCTATTCATTTGCTTAAACAAATGGGTTGGATATCTCCTAAAACAGCAGAGATCTTATCAGACAAGTTTTTAAAGCTTTCTTCTTATAAGCGTTTAGAAACTATTGGAGAACTATCCATAGTATAAAGTTGCAGAAAATTTGTCATTTGCTGATAAAGTTGCTATACTAGCAGAAGTGACGCGGGATAGAGCAGTCTGGTAGCTCGTCGGGCTCATAACCCGAAGGTCGGTGGTTCAAATCCGCCTCCCGCCATTTTATGACCTATTTTCTAAAGCCTCGCAACTTCAAAGAATTGCACCCAAGTTGTGTACTAAATGGATCAGTAGAAGATTTAGCTACGATCAACAACAATTGGAATCAAATCATAATTACCAAAGATTTTTAAAACTTCTGTATGGGTTTCTAATTCTGCGATCGCATCTTGAATTAAAGAATTTGCCAAACTTCCTTCCACATCCATAAAGAAAATATATTCTCCTAAAGAGCGTTTAGTAGGACGAGATTGAATTTTACTGAGGTTAATATCTCTAGCTGCAAAAATTTGTAGGGGTTTGACCAATGCGCCAGGAACATTTTGAGGCAAACTGAAAGCTAGAGATAGATAATTGCCGTATTCTTGGGTTTCTGAACCTACTACCACAAAACGGGTACAGTTATCAGGACGATCATTAATCCCCGATTGTAGTATGGGGACTTGATAGATTTCCCCCGCTCTGGCAGAGGAGATCGCAGCAGTGGTAGGATCATCTTTAAGCAGTTTTAGAGATTCCGTAGTAGAGTTAGCTGAGATTAGTTGTACTTGGGGTAAATTAGTTTCCAGCCATTTTTGACATTGTCCTAAAGCTTGGGGGTGGGAATAAACTGTCTTAATTTCTGCCAGAGAATTATTACAGGATAGTAGGGAATGAACAATAGGAATGGTAAAAGCCTTCAGGATTTTGAGGCTAGTTTGTTCCCACAACATATCAAGAGTTATGGTTACACTGCCTTCAATCGAATTTTCGATCGGGACTACCCCATAATTAGTTTTTTCTTTAACTACCGCATTTAAAGCCATAGCAATGCTTGGTTGAGGCAATAAAATGGCTTCTTGTTGTTGGTGTTTTGCCAACCAATTTTTATAAGCTAAGGCTGCGGTTTCTGA
>JASJDB010000110.1 GCA_030065315.1 Xenococcaceae cyanobacterium MO_167.B52
AATAATGATTCTGTTAAAAAACGATTTATTTTTATCGATGAAGTTGATAGTATTTTAGGGTTGAACTTTCCAGTAGATGACTTTTTTGCCCTCATTCGCTCTTGTTATAATCAACGAACTATTAACCCAGAATCTAGGTATCAGGATCTAACCTTTGCTTTTTTTGGAGTAGCTAGTCCCTCAGAATTGATGAGTGACAGTAAGGAAACTCCCTTTAATATTGGTCAAGCAATTAAATTAGCAAGCTTCAAAAAACATGAAGCACAACCCTTATTGTACGGATTGGCTCAAAAAGTTAGTAATCCTCAAACTATTCTGCAAGAAGTATTAAACTGGACGGGAGGACAGCCTTTTTTGACCCAAAAGCTCTGTCGATTGATTCGTAATGCAGACGTGCCTATTCCTGTCAATGGCGAAACAGAATGGATAGAGAACTTAGTACAAGAAAAAATAATTAACAATTGGGAAGCTCAAGATCAACCAGAGCATTTGAGAACTATCCGAGATCGTATTCTTAAAAGTAACAACTGGAAACAACTTCTAACAATCTATCAACAAATATTAGAGCAAAGAGAAATAATTGCTGTTGACAGTCCAGAAGAACGAGAATTACGTTTGTCAGGATTAGTAATTAAAGAAGATGGAAATATAAAAATTCATAACCGTATTTATGAATCGCTTTTTGATCGCCGTTGGGTTGAGGATTCCTCTGCCAAAACAATCAACGGATAGCATTAGTGCTAATATTAGCACTAGCCTTGCTGCAAGGATACAAGCAGCTAGAACTTAGAATACCTACTGAGCCACCTTGAAATGTTCATATTTGTGTATTCAGTGTTCTAATGCAATGGCGTTGGATTTTCAGTTGAGATAAACCAACACTGGTACTCGCTTAAATGCAGGAGTTCCAGAACGAGATTCCAGAGGAGGATTAAAAATTAGATTAACTTCAGGATAAAACATCAAAGCAGCACCCAAGCGAATTTCCCCATAAATAATCTCAATATTTTCCAGTTGACTGGCATTTCCTTTGACAGTAACCCGTTGATGTTCTTGTAAGCCTGCCTTTTCTCCATCAACACGATTCATTAAAATACAATTACGATGGGACATTCCACGATACTTATCTTCTGTGCGATAAACTACCGTGTTGTGTTGACCATATCCCCGTCCTGTCATCAGTGCCAAAACTATACCACGGGTGTAATTAGTAACCCCAAAATCACTTGGTTGAGGCAATTTTAACTGGGGTAATGGAGTAACAAACATTTGAGCTTTTCCTGATGAGGTAGGAAAAGTGGGCTGGTTAAAAATCCGTCCACCGATGGTAAACTCTTCTCTCGTGCGATCAATATCCCCAATTTTTTCATAACCAGGAATAGTTTTAGCAATCAACTGTCGCACATATTCAGTATCTTGCAGTTTGCGCCAGTTAATCGGATATTCTCCATGAATACGGTGAGCAATCTCGGTTAAAAAATCTACCTCTGCCACCAAGTCAGCATTTTTCAGATGAGTTTTACCTTCATTATTGAGGCGCACAAAATTATTACCAGACTCTACTGTTGTTTTATGGGGATTTTCAAAGCGATTGAAAACAGGAATAATCATAGTCTGTTCTTTTGCCAAACCGTGGAAGTGTCCTAAGTTAGGCTTAGTAGCTAGGTAAATAATAGTTTTAATTTTGCCTAAAGCTCCCTTGACTTGATCAGAATTGGGATTAGCTCCATACAAATTACCGCCAACACAAATTAGCGTATCTATTTTTCCAGCATCTGCTGCTTCGATTAAAGCTTGGGTATCGTATCCTGGGATGGGACTGAGAGAACGACCTAAAAGTTTTTCTAGAGACTGTTGGATTTGTTTTTTGAGTCTAACGGTAACTCCCATAGAGCCAAAACCTTGAACATTGGAATGTCCCCTCACAGGCATTAATCCTGTTCCCAATCGACCCACATTACCTGTCATCAGAGCTGTATTGGCAATACTGCTGACATTATCTACACCATTATCCTGCTGCGTAATTCCCATCGCCCAAGCAAAAACTACTTTAGGAGATGAAGCGATTATTTGGGCTGTAGTTTCAATTTCTCTTTGAGAAACACCACAAGTTTCAGTAATTATTGACCAGGAAGTTTCTCGTGCTTGAGAAATAACCTCTGACCAATTTTCTGTGTAGGCTTGCAAAAATTCCTGATTAACTTTTTCTTGCTCGATAAGAGCTTTTTGAATACCTACAAAAAGAGCTGTATCACTACCAGGAATGGGCTGAAGATAAATAGAAGCAATATCCGAACCATTAAGCAAAGACTTAAGGGGAAAGGCAGGAGAAGCAAATTTAACTAATCCTTTTTCTTTGACGGGATTGATCACAATCACTTTTCCACCTTTTTCTCGCAACTTAATCAATTCATTCATCAGGCGGGGATGATTGTAGGAAGCATTAGAGCCAGCCAACACAATACAATCAGTTTCCTTGAGGCTCTTTAAACTCACCATAGATGTCCCAGTACCAAATGTCCGCTTTAATCCTACAGTTGAAGGGGCATGGCAGAGATCAGAACAATCTGCAAGGTTATTAGAACCTAAAGTTCGCATCATCAATTGGAGTAAAAAGGCAGCTTCATTAGAAGAACGACCAGAACTATAAGACGCTACTCTTTGTGGTGTAGTATTAAAGGCTATTGTAGTTAGGCGGTAAATCTCGTCCCAACTAATTCTTTGATAATGGCAACTTCCCTCCGATAAAACCACGGGAAAACTCCATCTACCTAATCTATCTGCTTGTTGGGATGTAAGTTTTTGGAGTTGCTCTATCGTTTGCTGCTCCAAAAAACTTCCTTCAATTCCTGGTTGAATTTCAGCAGCGATTGCTTCAACACTTTTCATACAGCGTTGCAACTTTTCCCCTGCTTCGTTAGTAAAACCACCTTTTTGTCCCCCAGTCCCCCAAGAACAAGACAAGCAAGCACTTTTATGTAATAGAGTTTTCCAGAGTTGCCATCCTTGTGGGGAGAATGTATGTTCAGCCCAATATTTAATTACTGGTAAACCGCCCCCCATATCTGGCAAGTCTTCATCTTCAGAATGTAATGATGGAGTAACTTTAACTGGTTTTGATTGTTTCTGGTTCACCCTATTTACCCCCTGCTTTATGAATCATATTAAGATTTTAATTTTTGGGGTTGAACTCAAATAACTTTCTCAACAAAATTATTTACATATAGTCTCTCTTGACTGCCTATTTAACCTATTACTAGAAATCAAATTTGTTACAAATCACCACTAACACTTATAATTTCTTAATATTATAGGTATAAGGTTAAAAGTAAAAAAATATAGTCTATGTCCAGTATTAAATTTCTCAAAGAAGATAAAGAAATTGTCACTGCTATGGGTGCAAACCTACGAACCAAAGCAGTCCAAAATGGCATTGACATCTACACTTGGAAAGGAAAATTGACCAATTGTGGAGGTTATGGACAATGTGGTACTTGTATAGTGGAAATTGTTTCAGGAATGGAAAATTTATCTCCCAAGACAGATTTTGAAAAACGCAGACTCAAAAAGAAACCTGATAATTATCGTTTAGCTTGCCAGACTTTAGTTAATGGAGCCATAAGTGTTAACACTAAACCTTAGTTATTGAAACTACTGATACGGTTCCCTGAGAATGATATTCTAATAGTTGTTAATTAATTTTTTAGGGGCTGTTATCCCATGCAAGTCAATGATCTCGGATTTGTCGCTACTATCCTATTTGTTCTTGTTCCTACAGTGTTTTTACTGATTCTGTTCATCCAAACTGACGAATCTGAAAGAGAAGGTTAATCCCACTTGATTGATTAAGATAAACAATTTTATATAATGGGCGACGGGCAATTCTCAACAGAGAATTGCTTATTTTTTGGGTTTTAGTTAATAAAAGTATCTTCTTAAGATTTTGTCCGTTGCCAACATAGGATAATTTATTCTACAACTACAATAGACGATTTAAGAATCAAGAACGGGAAGGTAGGTATGCACTTAAGCGAAATAACTCATCCTAACCAGTTGCACGGCTTATCGATTCGGCAACTAGAAGACATTGCCCGTCAGATAAGAGAAAAGCATTTAGAAACGGTCGCAACTAGTGGTGGTCATTTGGGACCAGGATTAGGAGTAGTAGAATTAACTATAGCTCTTTATCAAACTCTAGATTTGGATCGAGATAAAGTGGTGTGGGATGTGGGACATCAAGCATATCCTCACAAATTAGTCACTGGAAGATATAACCATTTCCATACTCTCAGACAAAAAGATGGTGTTGCTGGTTATCTCAAGCGTTGTGAAAATAAATTTGATCATTTTGGTGCAGGACATGCTTCCACCAGTATTTCTGCTGCTTTGGGCATGGCTTTAGCTAGAGACGCTAAGGGAGAAGACTACAAATGTGTGGCAATTATTGGGGATGGTTCTTTGACTGGTGGTATGGCACTAGAAGCGATTAATCATGCTGGTCATTTGCCCAAGACTAACCTGATGGTAATTTTAAATGATAATGAGATGTCTATTTCTCGCAATGTGGGAGCTATTTCTCGCTATCTAAATAAAGTGCGTCTTTCTGAACCAATGCAGTTTATTTCGGACAACCTAGAAGAGCAGTTTAAAAATTTACCTTTCTTGGGCGAATCTCTGACTCCTGAGATGGAAAGAGTCAAAGAAGGAATGAAACGTCTGGCTGTCCCCAAAGTAGGTGCAGTAATCGAAGAATTAGGCTTTAAGTATTTTGGTCCTATTGATGGTCATAATTTACAGGAGTTGATTGCTACTTTTAAACAGGCACATAAGGTAACTGGTCCTGTCTTGGTTCATGTTGCCACCGTAAAAGGCAAGGGATATGAAATCGCAGAAAAAGACCAAGTAGGTTATCATGCCCAAAATCCTTTTAATCTGGCGACAGGCAAAGGACATCCTGCAAGTACTCCTAAACCTCCCAAATATTCTAAAGTCTTCGCTCATACCCTCACTACCCTAGCTCAGAATAATCCCAAAATCATTGGAATTACTGCTGCAATGGCAACAGGTACAGGGTTAGATAAGCTTCAGAAAAAACTACCGAAACAATATATAGATGTAGGTATTGCAGAACAACACGCCGTAACCTTGGCTGCTGGCTTGGCTTGTGAAGGAATGCGTCCTGTAGCTGCTATTTATTCTACTTTCTTACAAAGGGCTTATGACCAAGTAATTCATGATGTATGTATCCAAAATCTCCCTGTATTCTTCTGTTTAGATCGAGCAGGAATTGTAGGGGCAGATGGTCCAACTCATCAAGGAATGTATGATATTGCTTATCTACGCTGTATTCCCAACATGGTAATTATGGCACCGAAAGATGAAGCGGAATTACAACGTATGGTAGTGACAGGAATTAACCACACCGATGGACCAATTGCGATGCGTTATCCCCGTGGCAATGGTGTTGGTGTACCTTTAATGGAAGAAGGTTGGGAAGAAATCGAAATTGGTAAAGGAGAAATTCTCCGCAGTGGTGATGATGTCTTACTTCTGGGTTATGGCACAATGGTACATCCTGCAATGCAAGTAGCGGAAATATTGAGCGAACATGGAGTAGAAGCCACCGTAGTTAATGCTCGTTTTGTCAAACCTTTGGACACAGAACTAATATTACCTCTTGCCGAACGTATTGGTAAGGTTGTAACCCTGGAAGAAGGTTGTGTTATGGGTGGCTTTGGCTCTGCGGTACTGGAAGCTTTACAAGATAATGATGTGTTAGTACCTGTAAAACGCCTTGGTGTTCCAGATATCCTAGTAGATCATGCCAAACCTGATGAATCTAAAGCAGATTTAGGTTTAACTAGTCCACAAATGGCAGAAACCATCCTTAAGTCTTTCTTTAGCAGCAGCAAAGAAACCCCAGTGGTTGTTTAGTTGATAGTTATATTTATGACCTGAACTTAGTTTTGACTATTGCTGTGATCTTACCTTTTTGAATACATTTTAGTATGGTCTAGTGGGCAGAATTCTGCCCACTTTTTTTGTGATAATTTGTGGATTTAAAATGTTATTTAATCTTACTCATATAACGTAAAACTAATCACTAAAATGTATCAAAACTATTGTGAGTATCTTGTAACTTCCATCCGTCATTTTCGGAAAGATTTAGTATTTTTTGATGATACTTAACTAAAGTAGGGCGATGACCCACACTGACAAAAGTAGTTTCGGTTTTTTGTAAATGAGTATATAAACCTTCCTCATTGTTAATATCCAAAGCACTGGTAGCTTCATCAAGGATGGCATAGCGAGGCTTATTAATTAGAAGACGAGCAAAAGCTAACCTTTGTTGTTCTCCTAAAGATAAAACATCTCCCCAATCTTTTTCTACCTCAAAACCTCCAAATCTTGCTGCTAAGTCTGATAAATTAACTTCGTGTAAAACTTCCTCTAATTCTTGATCAGAAATGTCTAGACTATCGTGAGGATAAGTAAGTTGACTGCGGAGAGTCCCCAAGATCATATAGGGTTTTTGGGGTAAAAAGAGCATATCTTGAAGGGGTGGGCGGATAACAGCACCAGTTCCCGAATTCCACAATCCAGCGATCGCTCTTAATAAAGAACTTTTCCCACAACCACTAGCACCCATAATCAACAACCCCTCTCCTGATTGTAATTCAATGGATAAATCTTTAACTAGAGTTCTTTGATAGTTGGGAGTTTGTAAAGTTAAATGTTCTATAGCCAGACGACCATCCTGAATACTATCAATAGTGGGACGTTCTGCATAACTACGAGCAACTTTACTTTTGGGTTTTTGTAGATAATTTTCAAAAGTCGATAAACGATCAATTCCTGCTACAAAAGCAGTTAAACTTCGGAAACGACTAACAATTAAATTTAAAGAACTAAAAACACTAAAAAAAGCCCCTCTGGCTTCTTGAACTTTACCTACTTCTAACTCTCCATTTAAAACTTTGATTCCTACAATAACGACAGGAATAATAATAGTTATAAAATTATAGCTGTTAGTGAATAAACCTAAATTCAGTTTTTCCCACAAAATTAGTTTATTATAGTTCTTGAATACAGCATCAAAAAAAGCTTTGAGTTTATTAGATTCTTGTTCTTCTCCTTGATAAAAAGCAATGGATTCTGCGTTTTCTCTGAATCTAACTAGCCCAAAACGAAAATTAGCTTCTTTTGCTAGTTGGTCAAAATTCAACTTAACTAGTCTTTTTCCAAAAAATCCTACGGTAACTAAAGTTCCTATAGTTACATATATTAAAATAAAAGCTACTAAAAGTTTCGAGACTTTCCATAGTACAACACTAAATGCGATCGCCTGACAAAAAGAAAGAATAATATCTAAAACTAGATCAACAGCTTCTTGAGTAAAATTATTAATATCTTCAGCAATCCTTTGATCTGGATTATCAACACTATTTTTAAACTGACTTAAATTATAGTAAGAACGATTTTCTAGATATTTGCTAATAAAATGATTAGTAAGCCATCTCCGCCAGTAATTTCCCAATCTTGCTTTAAAATAGGAATAGCTGGCAATAAGAGGTACATATATCACAATAATTCCCAGTAAAACCAAAAGTACTTGCCAAAATCGATTACTATTTGATTCAGCAAGAGCGGAAAATAACTCACCATACTTTTGATTGAAAATAACATCAAACCCCGTATAAGAACCTAATATAATAGCTAGAAAGAGTAATAGCGCAATCGCTCCTTTTTTCTCATCACCAACCCAATAAGGTTTGGTAACAATCCAGAAATTTTTAAATAATTTTAAATTTAATCGATTCATTATTATAGTTATTAAACTAAAAATTTATGATAATACATTTTTAAATGAGACTTAGTTTAGAGTCTATAATTCATTTTTAACTATATGTTCTAATAAGCCACTACAAGAGTCTAAAAGTAAATCAATTACATAATCAAATCCTGCCTCTCCACCATAGTAAGGATCGGGAACTTCTTGATCATTATAATTCTCGGCAAAACTGCACATCATCTGTACTTTATTGCGGTATGTTTCTTGAGGATCCAGATAAATAATATCCCGATAGTTTTCTCGATCCATAGCTAAGATTAAGTCGAATTCTTTAAAGTCTGAAACCTTAAATTTTCTAGCTCTTCCCTCTAAGATAATGTTTCGCTTTTTTGCTGCTGCTCTCATACGACGATCTGGAGCAGAGCCAATGTGATAAGCGGATGTTCCTGCGGAATCACAAACAATTTTCTCTGCTAAATCCACTTCTTTGATTAAATGATTCATAATATTTTCTGCTGAGGGAGAGCGACAAATATTACCTAAGCAGACAAAGAGTAATTTATAACTCATAGATATTTAGCAATTTTTATTATTTACTATAACTTAAACTTAAGCTAGCCAGAATAATCTATCACAACTTAAGTTGGGTTAGACATTTTAAATTAACTTAAAAACTTTAATCTGCTCAAAAAAAGAGATGTGCGATCGCTATAATTTTCCCGAAAAAATTATAATCTCAATAATTCCCCTCTAATCAAATGGATATTAATATGACTTCTAGAATACTAAATGATTTTTTTCTGCTTAAACTCGAAACCAATGATCCTGAAGAAAGATTTATTACCTCTGGTGTTGATTGGGAAGCCTATGAGTCAATTCTTGAATCATTAGGCAATAGTTCTAGTTATCGCTTGGCTTATCTATCAGAAACTTTAGAAATTGTGTCCCCCAGTCGCAATCATGAATTAGATAAAGAAAATATTGGCAGACTATTAGAAGCTTATTTAGAAGAAAATCGGATTCGTTTTTGGGGATTAGGTTCTACTACTTTTCGTAATAAAGATCAGCAAGCAGGTAAAGAACCAGACAAGTGTTATTGTATTGTCACCGATAAAGAGATTCCTGATCTGGCAATTGAAGTTGTTTATACTAGTGGGGGTGTTGACACGCCAGAAATCTATCAGCGTTTAGGTGTTAAAGAAGTTTGGTTGTGGCAAAATAAGCATTTGAAAGTTTACTGTTTGCAAAAAAATAATCAGTATCAACAAGAAACCCGGAGTCAACTATTACCCGAACTAGATTTAGCTTTATTAATGGAATATATAACCATGAGCGATCCTTTAGAAGCAATTATGGAATGGCGTAAAAAAATTCGAGTTAATTAATGTTGTTTTATTTTTGAGCTGGAGTTCGTTAACCAGTATTAATTCTTTTGCCACTTTCAGGCTCGAAAATATAGAATTTGTTTGAATCTAGAGTGATTTTTAGATAATCTCCTGATTTTCCTTGCCAATTGGCATCAGCAAAAAAGTCTAGAGTAGTGAGGGAGTCAGGAAGCTGACCTTTAACTAAAATTTCTTTTCCTAAAGGTTCAACAGTTATAACTTCAACTGTGAGATATGTTTTTAGATCTCCATTAGTCTCTGAGTTACTGATTGTAATATGTTCGGGACGAATTCCTAAATCGAAATGTTGTCCTGATTTGGATTGTAGTTGCTGTTGTAGTTGAGGAGAAATAGCGATTATTTGCTGATAGGTGATAAATTGATTGTCTCTATAAGTTACAGGTATGACATTCATGGGCGGACTACCCAAAAAACTAGCAACCATGCGATTTGCTGGATTTTGATAAATAGTTTGGGGTGTGCCAATTTGTTGAATTTTGCCATCCTTTAACACCACAATTTTATCCGCTAGGGTCATGGCTTCTACTTGATCATGGGTAACGTAGATAGTAGTAATACCAACGCGGTTTTGTAATTGTTTTAATTCTGCTCTCGTATCGTCTCGCAATTGAGCATCCAGGTTAGATAAAGGCTCATCTAGTAAGAAAACTTTTGGCTCACGGGCGATCGCTCTTCCCAATGCGACTCTTTGTTGTTGTCCGCCAGAAAGCTGTTTAGGCTTACGTTTTAGAAGATGCTCGATATTAAGCGATCGCGCTACTTCCTGAACCCGACGTTGAATAAAAGCTGAATCTGCTTGACGCATCTTTAAGCCAAATGCCAGATTTTCCCCTACACTCATGTGGGGATAGAGAGCATAGTTTTGAAATACCATAGCAATGTCTCTCTGACGAGCAGGGATATCGTTAACTAATTGGTCATCTATGTACAATTTCCCACTGCTAGCAGTTTCTAAACCTGCAATGGTTCTCAGAATTGTGGATTTTCCGCATCCAGAAGGACCTACTAATACCCAAAACTCTCCATCAGGAACATCAAAAGTAATGTTTTCAATTGCTGTAACATTGCCATAAATGCGTTTAATATCCTGTAAGCTGACTTTTGCCATAGCAATAAAAATAAAAATCTCTTTTTCTAGATAGATGCCAAATGTGTTTACTTTTGCTAAGTTGAGTAGCAAAAGTAATAAACTAAACCCTATTCAAATCAAAAGATACCATGAGTTCGGAGTTAGGAGTTATTTGTGTCCTTCGGGAGTCGCTCCGCGTACGGAGTTATTGGGAATAGGGTTGTACCCTATTTAATTCCGAATTCCGAATTCTGAATTCCGAATTCGATCATTACATTATCTAAGCAAACTAAAGACTTATATTATCTATTACCATGAGGAATTTTTCTCAAATTCAACAAACCAATTATGATCTAATTGTTATTGGTGGAGGAATTAACGGCGCAGGTATTGCTAGAGACGCAGCGACCAGAGGTTTAAAAACGATATTAATTGAAAAAGGGGACTTTGCAAGCGGTAGTTCTAGTTGGTCAACTCGTCTCATTCATGGCGGATTACGTTATTTAGAATATTTTGAATTTCCCTTAGTTAGAGAATCTCTCAAAGAAAGAGAAGTTTTATTACGTAATGCACCTCATTTAGTTAGTCCTTTATTACTAACTATTCCCATATATAGCGATCGCTCACGTCCCTATTGGAAGATTTGGGCTGGGATGATTTTGTACGATATATTCAGCTTTGATAAGACTCTTCCTCTTCATCGGATGTTACCAAAAGCTAAATTTCAGCAGTTATTTCGCTATGTAGATCGAAATGATTTGGTAGGAGGAGCGCAATACTATGATGGTCAGGTAACCTTAGCAGAAAGATTGTGCTTAGAAAATATTATTGCAGCCCAAGAAGCAGGAGCAACAGTCTTAAACTATGTAGAAGTTACGAACCTAGAAATCACAGATAAGCGGATCGCCAGTCTTAGTTGCAAAAACAAATTAACAGAAGAAATTTTTACTGTTACAGGAAACCAAGATACTGTAATCATTAACACGTCGGGTCCTTGGGTTGATGAAATCTGTAAACTAGGACATAGCCAAAACCAAGATCGACCCATTGGTAAGACTAAAAAAATGGGTGGTACCAAAGGTAGTCATATTATAGTTAAGCCTTTTGCTAGCGCACCTAAAACCACCAGTTTGTATGTAGAAGCCAAATCTGATGGTCGTCCTTTCTTTATTGTTCCCTGGTTAGGAATGTATCTCATTGGTACGACAGACTTACCTTTTAAAGGGGATTTAGACCGTGTCAAAGCAGATAATGACGAAATAGATTATCTACTAACAGAAACTAACAACATTATCCCCACAGCTAATTTATCAAGAGAAGATATTCTCTTTACCTACTCTGGAGTTCGTCCCCTTCCCAACTCCGAAGGTAAAAAACCAGGAAGTATAACTCGCAAACATATTCTCTACGATCACAAAAAAGAAGGGGTGAATAACTTAATCTCTCTCATTGGGGGTAAACTCACCACCTATCGCAATGTGGGAGAAGAAATGATCGACGCAGTATTGAAAAAAATGGCAAGACCCTATAAACCCTGTATTACGGATCAAACTCCTTTACCAGGCTGTATTCTGCCAAATGATCCCAGAATTGACCAAGCTATTCAAGATTATCAAAATATAGTTCCTGCCAGTACTATTAATTATCTCTTTTCTGTTTATGGTGCTAGGGCTATAGAAGTATTACAGTTAACTAAACAACATCCTGAATTAGGCGAAAAAATTACTTCTGACTTTTCCGATATTAAAGCTCAGATTGTATATGCAGTACAAGCAGAATTTGCCCAAAACTTTACTGATATTCTCCGTCGTCGCACCACTTTAGCCATGCAAGGCAACTACGGTTTAGATTTATTTCCAGTTGTCTCAGAAATTCTCATTAAATATTGTAATTGGAATTCCGAAAAATGCGATCGCTCTTGGCAAGAATATCGTACTTACATAGAAGAAAATTGCCTTCCCGATTACTTGATGAAATCAGATAAATCTCTGGTCTAAGGCAAAGTTCTACAATCAGGATGGGTAATTTGGGAATTTTGCAGGATAGTTTGGGGTGCATCTGCTACTAACCAGACACTACCATCAGCAGTAGTCACCCAACCTTGAGACTGCTGAATTACTGGGTAATTAGTTTTTGATGTTTCATTTTTAGAGCGTTGACGCACTCCTACCAAGCCATCATGACTAACTTCTAGATCATCACGACTTGCCCATCCCACAACATTATTTACATTGCCCAAAGACTCTTCTGAAGTAGGAGTTAAGCCACCACGCCCTGTGATAGTAAAAGAACTTCCTTTTGCGATCTCCCCATCTTCCAGGTTACATAAATTCTGAGCTAAAATTGTTTCTACATCGAGAGGAACATCCACTAATTCAAAAATACCAGAAGTGCGATCGATATCGGAATTGTTAATGATAATAGTACCATCAATATTTTCCTCAGAAGTAGCTCTGATTTCACTATCTGGCTCTTGAAAAATACCTTCTGTATTAATTGTGATATCACCTCCCCTACCTTTAATGGCATTGGCTGTAATACTGCTATTATCCAGTAACCCAATTACATCCGCATCAATATTAATATTTCCTCCTGTTGCTTCTCTGGTTGCATTGGTGCTAATTTCACTTTGGTTGTCTAGCAGTAAAGTTTTTGCCTTACGGATAGTAATATTACCTTGATCACCTTTATTAGTTTCCGCAGTAAAGCTACCATTATCAAGAACAATATCAATACTAGGAGCATCAATACCAGTATTAATTTCTAAGCTTCCCGCTTCTCCTGTACCAGTGGCACTAACATTAATCTCTCCTTGATTAGTAACAGTCAATTTGGGTGTAGTGATAGTTAAATCACCTGCATTACCTATCCCCTGACTTTGCGATAATAAAGTACTGGGAGCAATTTCTCCTTCCCCATCTAAACCAAATCCCTTAACTTTCACTGATTCAGTAGCATTAATTTTTAGAGTTCCCCCATTCCCTTCACTCACACCAAGTCTAATATTATTAGCACTTTCAACAGCTCCAACAGAAATATTAGCACCATTGCTTACAATTAATCTTGCTGTATTGATCTCTAAATTTCCCCCATCACCTTGAGCCTCTACGCCCTCGCTTTCAGCAAACAAGCCACTAGGAAATCTATTATCAGGACTTCTCCCACTTATTTCTATAGATTCTGAAGCATTAACAGTCAAATTACCCCCTTGACCTTCGCCAAAAGTACTAACTCCTATTTCCGCCCCATTTTGAAGATTTAATTGCTTGGTATTGATGCTAATATTTCCAGCTTTTCCAGAGCCATCAGTTTGGGAAAAGAATCCACTATCTGTATTATTTTTCTCTTGAATTAAGTTTATTGAATTAGCATTTACATTGATATCTCCTGCTTTGCCAGTGGCAGAAGAGAGAGTACTGATTTCAGTATCTCTCAGATTAATTCTATTAGCATTGATAAATATCTGACCCGCTTCAACTTTACTTATGTTTGAAGAAAAAATTTGAGAATTTCTGAAATCAATCAAATTTCCATAAATTTCAATAGAAATACTTGGTAACTTAGGTGATTCAGTGAATAGTACTTCTATTGGTGTATTCGTAACAATTTTTGAATTAATAACAGAAATTTTTTCAAATTGATTAACCGAATCATAACTTAAAATAAAATCATTAGACTTTTGAGTCAAGCCAACAAAGCTATTAGCACTAACGCTTCCTAATTCAACTCTCCCTCCCAAAGCAGTTAATAATCCATTAGATAATGTTATTCCATTAGCTATCAAAGCTATGGTGTTACCGTTTTCAACTTTCAGACCTACTGATGTAAAGCTATTAAAACTTAAAAAGTCTTTAACTTGAGATTGATTAACTATATCTCCTGGTGTTTTACCGAACTGTAAACCTATAGGAACGCTCACTGTTAATAAAGGAGAACTTCTAGTATTTACAGCACTAAACTGACTATCATCTGCAAAGAAAATACTATCAGCAGTAGTTGCTAAAAAAGAACCACCAATATCAAGTCGAGCATTGGCACCGAATATAATTCCATTAGGATTAATTAGGAAAAAATTCGCAGGATTTTGAGTGCTTATTGCACCATCAATATTAGATATCCAAGACCCTGTTACCCTAGTAAATATATTTTCAATTTGAGAACTGTTCTTAAATACTGCTTCTCCATTAGTGTGAACAGAAAATTTCTGAAAGCTATGAAATAAATTTTTATTCCTGATAGTACCACCTTCTATTTGGCAAGTAGTATTACAGTCGGAATTTACAGTGGAATTATTTATTAAAGTATTATCAGGTACTATTTGTGCCTGGCTTAAACTACTAAAACAAAATAAAAAGCAAGAACTTAGAAAAAAAAACATTTTTATCATAATTCATATTGCATAAACCACAAATACGGATATAATATGGAGAGAACTATAGGGAGTATCTCACTTTTTCACCAACTTTAGTTTTTGGATTTTGTCAAGTATAAAAAAAACGAAAAAAGAGTCTCGTCAGTAACAAGTAAAAATACTCACTCGCACCAGTAAAATGGTACCATAACTATAGAGA
>JASJDB010000111.1 GCA_030065315.1 Xenococcaceae cyanobacterium MO_167.B52
TCTGGATTATTATGAATAATTTGTTTATAAGCTTGAGGCACTTCTAGCCAAACCTGACAAAAATTAGTTTCTAAACTAGTATTAGATAAACCACAGGGAATAAACCAAAAACTAGCTGCTGCGCCTAAAACACAGTATATAGTAGTAGCCCAACGCCAAGAGGTAAAGATAAACTTGATACTACTGCTTGGTAAATCCCTAATCTCTTCATTAATATCCACCCAAAACCAGAGAGAGAGAGGAATTAACCATCTTGCGATCGCACCTGTAAAAAATCCCATTTTCCAACCAGGAATGAAAAGATACACCGTGATCATCAATAAACTAGCAACTCGCCAATAAATAATTAATAATCGCTGCATTGCTTCTTTACGGTCAAAAGTAGCCCATATTAGTAAAACAAGAGGTGCAATGACCAAAAAGATGATAGCGACCCGATAATCCATCCACACCAAAGGTCTAAACCAAATATCATTCATAATTTTGTCTATAATGACTCCTCTTCTGACACTCAATTATTCTAGGGGTATTTGGGTATAACGTCATTTCATTGATCATTGAACATTGATCATTATCTGTTTACGAGAAAAATTGTTAATGACTCAGTAAAACAAAAAACAAAAAAGGAAACTCTGTTGATAAAGTTTCCTTTGCTAATTTCAAAAACTAATAACTGAAAATTATTAATTATCTATTTTCAATTATTGATTACTAACCTAGTCTTCATATACGCGACATTCTGGAGCGTCAGGATTAGTATCACAATATTGTTCTAAAGAGCTTTTCTGTGGGGTGTTCTGTTTTTGATGGGATGCTTCAGCTTGTAATTCTTCTACTGCATCCCAAGCAGCAGCACATTCTGCTGAAGTTGAATCTACACTGCATACTTCTCTGGCTTCTTGCAATTCTTGTTCTATTTTGTCTTGTATGTTGCTCATAATTCCTCTTATTGTTTGAGTTACGTTTTATCGGTTTATTAATAGCAGAACTATTTTATTAGTTTACTATGTGTCACTTTCCCCAGCATACTACATTAGTTTTATGTCTCTAGTAGTATTAAATGGAGATAAATTGAGGCTCTAGTCTGGTCACGGCTCGTATACTAACTACTAATGCAGTTAAGAAGCCAAAGCTGTCGTATTCAGTAACGATTGTAGCGCGTACCTTTTTGAAGATGATAGAACAATATATAGGGATTACCGAATTAAATCTAAAATACTCCCTGATCGAAAAGCCAAGCCTGAGTAGAATTCGTTAATATTCGTTAACTAATGTCCCTATTAAGACCCTAAACATTGCAAAATGTAACCTTAGCAGCATCAATCGGGTTTATTCCGAAGACAGCAATCATAATTCAATATCAAAAATAATGGTAGATAGCCTTAAGAAACCCCAATTTGAGGAACTTCGTCCAGGGATTAAAACTCCCGCTAAAGAAACGATCTTAACTCCTCGTTTCTACACTACAGACTTTGAAGAAATGGCTAATATGGACATTTCTATCAATGAAGACGAACTACAAGCGATTCTAGAAGAATTTAGGGTTGACTACAACCGTCATCACTTCGTAAGAAAAGAAGAGTTTAATCGCTCTTGGGATCATATTGATGGTGACACTCGTGCAGTGTTTGTAGAGTTTCTGGAGCGTTCTTGTACGGCGGAATTTTCAGGCTTTCTTTTATACAAAGAATTGGGCAGACGCTTAAAAGGAAGAAATCCTGTATTAGCTGAGATTTTTACCCTAATGTCTAGGGATGAAGCTCGTCATGCTGGTTTCCTAAACAAAGCTCTGTCAGATTTTAATCTTTCTTTAGATTTGGGATTCCTCACCAAGAGTCGTAAATATACCTTCTTTAAACCCAAGTTTATCTTTTACGCTACTTATCTCTCTGAGAAAATTGGCTACTGGCGTTACATCACAATTTACCGTCATCTAGAACAGCATCCTGAACACCAACTATATCCCATTTTCAATTTCTTCGAGAATTGGTGTCAAGATGAAAACCGTCATGGTGACTTCTTTGATGCCATCATGAAAGCACAGCCTAGCACTCTCAATGATTGGAAGGCTCGTTTATGGTGTCGCTTCTTCTTGCTCTCTGTATTTGCAACTATGTATCTCAATGATGTCCAACGCGCTAGTTTTTATGCTGCTCTGGGTTTAGATGCTAGAGAATACGACAAGCTAGTAATTGAGAAAACTAATGATACTGCGGGTAGGGTTTTCCCTGTAATTTTAGATGTTAATAAGCCTGAATTCTACGAACGTCTAGAAGTTTGTGTTAAAAACAATGAGAAGTTGAGAGAAATCGTAGCTTCTAATCCTCCTGCTCCTCTCAAATTCTTACAAAAACTACCTTATTACTTATCCAACGGCTTAGAGTTAATCAAAATGTATTTGATTAAGCCAATTCGGGTAGATCATCTAGAAGGCACAGTACGTTAAGTATCATAGGTCTAATCTGTAAAATTTCTCAGAGGCTCTGTTTAATACAGAGTCTTTTTTTAGGGCAAAAATCAAGAATATTAAGATAAATTTTACATTCTTCTACTGTGAGAATCAGAATTTTTTTGCCAACATTGATGAGAATAAATATTTCTCTGTGAGCTTAAAATTATGATGGAGCTAATTCAACACTTAACCAGTAATTTAGAAGTTGATGAAAGTCAAGCTAAAGGTGGGGCAGGATTGATTTTTCAATTAGCACAACAGCAACTAGGAGATAGTGAATTTGCCCAAGTTGCAAGTGCTATTCCTGGTATTGGTGATTTAATAGGTGAAGCACCTGCTGCTGGTGGGGGTTTAGCTGGTGCTATTGGCGGTTTGGCTGGTGCTTTTGGTGGAGGTGGTAAGGTTGCTAGTTTAGCAGCTTTGGCTGGTGGTTTTGGTCAATTGGGCTTGAATCCGACTATGGTGAGTCAGTTTGTTCCTTTAATTCTTTCTTTTGTTCAAGATAAAGGTGGGGATGGAGTCAAAGATATTTTAGCCCAAGTCTTAAAATAGATATCATGTTAATCATCTAGGATAGGGTTTTCATCTCTGGGATAAATCATTACTTAGGGTTTGCTGAAAAAATTTTATGGGAAAGGAAATAATGAGTAACGAGTGGTATCTTAGTTTTACTTTCTGTTTGTCACACAATACTGGGATTCTCAGATAGCAATGTACTTAAGCCATTGCACTTTTTTAAGCTAAAAATGCTCAAAATTCTTGTTTAATATAGCTTCCCGATCTATTTAGCAAACCCTACTTAAGAAAATAAAAATGAGCAGGGTTTCCAGGATATCTGACCACTATCGAAACCCGAAAAACATGAGCAACCCTTCCCCTAACCCTTCACCACCACCAAATCAAAATCGCCCTAATCTAATGGTCTTTTTTCTCCAAAAAGCGAGAAGTCCCTTAGGTATCGCTACAGGGGTTGGTTTGTTGCTGTTGAGCATAGCAGGATATGTGGGAGTGAGGTTTGTCGTCTATCAAAAGCTGCCTTCACTGCTATCAAAGGAACTGAGCCAGACTCTAAATCGCCCAGTGCAATTAGGGCAAGTAACCAGCTTCTCTCTGACTGGCATCTACTTCGGCAAATCTGAAATACCAGCTACTCCAACCGATCCAGACAAAGTTACTATTGGTTCGATTCAGGTTGGCTTTAATTTGTTACCAGTATTAGTCAAGCAACCTTTACCTATAAGCATCACTTTAGCGGATCTAGATGCCTACTTTGCCCAGGACGAAGATGGTAAGTGGATAGACCTAGAGTTGGATCAATCATCAGCAGGAGCAAGAATCCCCGACCTAGATATTAAGGTTAAATTGCCCAAGGCTGAAGTGGCATTTCTGGCTCAAGGAAATAAAGTGCCTCTCAAAATTAGGCTCGACGCTGATGGGAGGTATAATCAAGCTCAATCCCAACAGTTGCAATATGATGTTAGGACGATTTTCTCCCAAGGTTCGATTCAAATTAAGGGAGAAACGCTCTTAGAAACTGGTAACAGTCAAGTACAAGTCGCAGTGGAAAATTTAGTCCTGGCAAACTTGGTCTCTTTAATTTCTAACTCGATCTTTGAACTTAAAGAGGGGGAAATAAATGCTAACTTAAATCTGGAATTTCCTTCCCTCGAACAGCTAACCTCTACCCAAGCCGAAGGTCAAATTATTCTCTCCCCATTCAACGCTAACGTTAAACCCTTCCTTGAACCACTTAATGGTAGTGCTTCTTTACGCTTTGTTGATACTAAAATGCAAGTCGAGCAAGGAGAAGTTAGTCTGGGTGAAATTAGGGCTCAAGTAGAAGGAGAAGTTGACTGGGAACAAGGTTACAACTTGAGTGTTAATACTAATTCCTTTAGCTTGACCAACCTCTTGTCCACTGTGCCAATTTCTTTACCTTTTTCCGCAGATGGTTCTCTAGAAGTTAAACTCAAACTAACAGGTGCGCTTGCTCAACCAGTACTTCATGGCAGGCTAACCAATACTCAAACTATTCGCCTCGATCAAGTTGAGTTTAAAGAAATTAGCACCCTATTTCAAGCAGATTTGTCAAAAATAGTCCTCAAAAATTGGCAAGCTGTGCCAGTAGCGGGAGGGAAAATTACAGGTCAAGGGACTATAGAAACCAGATTAGGGAAATCTCTGCTGGAGAAAAAATCTCTAGACTTGATGACCATGCCGATGGATCTGGATTTTAAGGTTGAACTGCCCCAGGCGATCGCATCTCCTTATTATAAATTGCCACCAGAGATTACTTCTGGCAATATCACTGCTCAAGCTCAAGTGCGAGGGACTCTCGCTGAACCCCAAGCTGCTCTAAAATGGCGATCGCGTCAGCAATCTAATTTGGAGGGAGTTACCCCTATAGCTGCTGAGGGAGAAGTTCTGCTCGAAAACAAAAATCTTTTCCTGCGCAATACAACAATAGAAATAGACCGAGGAAAAATTGCGATCGATGGTAGCAGTAATTTAGTAACTCAAACTTGGCAGACCGATATTTCGGTCAGTTCTTTAGCTTTAAATCCTTTATTAGATTTAATTGATTGGAAAAATAGGGGATCTAGCTCAATTAGCTTAGAGAAGAGTCAAATCCGATTGTCAGGCAGGTTAGATACCTTAGATCTGGCTACTATTGAGGGAGTAGGTAACCTAATTTTGCAGGTAGACGGAGGCAATGCGGTAGTTAATACCCAATTATCTCAAGGAAATCTTCAAGTTACAGCTAATGCTGGTAAAATTTCCCTCACTAAATTCCTCCCTAACTTACCCCTACCTGTTTCTCTAGTAACAAGTCAAGTTAATGTTTCAGCGTCCCTCAAAGAATTACTATCATTAGGTTCTAATCCCAATTTACATAACTTCAAGGCTAATGCCGATCTACGGTTAGCTGTTGGTGATGGTACCCTAAAAGCTACAACTCAGTTAAATAATGGACAATTGGAAGGGTCAATTTTTACTTCTGGGATCGATTCCTCATTCCCAGACTTAGAAGCTGAGTTAAAAGCAGCGATCACCCTTGCCCCTCTGGCAGTAAATAACCCTAGTGCTTCTATTCAAGCCCAGACAATATCAGTTAAGTTTGGTCAGCAATCTGTTCAAGCTCAGGGGAATATTCTCTTCTCCAATCTGACAACAGCTCCAGATATTGACCGTTTACAGTTAGATATTAAAGCCCGTTCTGATCTAGATACTTTGGCTCTGAACGAGTTACTCGATCTTCTCCCCTTAGAGCGGGAATTTCTGCCCCAGAGAATCGACCTTATGGGAACAGGGGATTTTCAAGGTCGCCTGGTAGGGCAAAACTTACTATCAGCACCCCTAGCACCAGGCAATTTACAACTGCTAGGCAAACTGCAACTGTCGAATTTTAGCCTAAATCAACTGGTATTCGACCCGTTGTTAGTCGGCTCTGTAGAAATATCACCAGGAGAAAAACTAGCAATTAATTTGCGCGGAAAAGATGATGCGATCGCAGCGATACTAGAACCTTGTAATCAAAGGAGATGTATTCTGCCTTATCTTCCTGTTTCCTTTGAATTATTACAAGGAGAAGGGTTAGAAAACTCAATTATGGCTTCAGGAAAACGGCAGGGAGAACGGCTGATAGCAGAAGTTAAGCATTTCCCTCTCAGTTTACTGAGCATAGCTCCAACTACCCAACTAGGTATCATTGGCACCCTACAAGGCAAAGTTACAACACAACTAGATATTAATTTAGTCACTCTTGCAGGTACGGGTAATCTACAGATTCAACAACCAGGTATTGGTTTTATCCAAGCTCAAGAATTGGCAGCTAGCTTTTCCGCTCAAAATAACCTTATTAGCTTAGAATCAGCCTATCTTAAGTTCCAACGGAGTCAATATGATTTTCAAGGCATTCTCAACGTTCAATCTGGTCAGATCAATGGCAAAGTGAGTGTTAATCAAGGCTATATAGAAGATGTCTTGACAATTTTGAGCATATCTGACCTTGAAAGTTTAGTCAGCTTCTTGCAATTTCAGCCACCAGTGTATGCTAAGGCAGATGACTTGCAAGTACAGTCTGTCGGAAATGTCAATGCTTCTCTGGCTCAACAAATAAATATTTTATCCCAGATTGACCAACAAATTAGAATACTAGCTATTGAGAAGCGAGCTGGAAGAGGCAGAAGAGAAGTAGATCTTGCAGGAGCTTATACAGCAGAAATAACTTTAGCTGGTACTTGGAAGCAGCCTCAAATTCAGTTTAATTTACAAGGTAGTCAGTGGGATTGGCGCACTCAGGCTGCTTTTCCTTCCGTAGTTCAGTCTCTAGGTTTTGTGCTAGAAGACACTCACTTGATTCCAGTTCATCAGGTACTCCTTCAGGGAAGCCTACAACAAGGTGTCCTCACATTAGAACCAATGCAGATTGAGGTAGCAAACGCCACGCTCTATATGGCAGGAAATTTTTCCCCTCAAAATAGTTCTGCTCAGTTGAGCCTAAAAAATATATCTCTGGATACTATTAGCGATGATATAGTTAAACTTCCTTTAGACATTGCTGGTCGGCTGGATCTCGAAGTCAATCTAGAGGGGAGTCTAACTCAGCCTCAAATCAACGCGGAAGTTGCCTGGATAGATGGGGCAATCAATGGTGGCTCCCTACAAGATAAAATAGTAGCTAATCTTAATTATTCTAATTCTCGATTAGAAGTTAACACTACCTACCCCGACTCTCTAAAAATTTATGCTAGCCTACCCTATCCCACTGAACCAGGAATTAGCGATCGCTTTAATATAGAAGTAGAACTTACCAATAAAATTGTCAACCCACAACAAGACAACACCGCAACTAACTCACTAACTTTGGTTCAGGATTTCTTAGCCGGGTTAACTCAAGGAGAAATACTCTGGGTGAGTGGGGAAGGTAAAATTGCTCTACAAGCTAGTGGCAGCCTAGATTTAACCCAACGGGTTAAAGTATCTGATTTGCTAGTAACTGGAGAAGCTATTTTTCAGGACGCTCGATTTAAGAATCCCAGTATTGCTAAGGAACTCAACCTCACAGGAAAAATAACTTTAGACAACCAGCGGTTGCAAGCAGAGCAATTGCAAGGTTCCTTTGCCGAAACTAATTTATTACTGACAGGAGTATTGCCTGTATGGAAACCTTTAAATCCAGATGCTCCAGACTTTTCTAATCCCTTAAAATTAACTATCGACCAAGGGCAGATGAATTTACCAAAACTGTATCAAGGTAACATTGACACTCAAGTGACAGTTACGGGAACCCTTCTGGCTCCAGTAATCGAGGGAAAAGTTCTGTTGTACGAAGGGGAAGCCTTCCTGCCCAAGCCAAGAGATCTCCGTAAACAGTTGACTCCAGCTATAGAGGGATGGATCAGTTCTGTTCGGCGTAATGTGGTCACAACCTATGGCAAGCTCATATCCCCCAAGTTGGAAAATTTTCAGTTGGTTCTGGGGGAGCGATTTGTGTTAAGAAATTATTCTACTGGCTTACTGAAGTTGCCTGGTATTTTAAATTTCAATTCAGCTACTCCTTTTAAATTTGGCTTGAGTGGAGATATTACCTTAAATGGATTTATTGACAACCTCGACAATTTACAACCCCAGGGAACTATTCGCTTGAAAAATGGCTCAGTAGAGATCATAGCAGCTAAGGTATTCGTGGCTCGCCGTTATGATAACCGCATTGATTTTACGCCAGAAGAAGGATTATTCAATCCTAAGATAGATATCCAGGTCAAATCCTATCTCTTCAACATTGGTATTATTCCTACTATTGGTAATGAGATTCCTGATGAGATATCTAGAAGTGGTAGAGTCCAGTCTATTGAACTCACCGTTGGTGTCAAAGCCAGAGTAGAGGAATTACTTCCTCAATTGAGCCAAACACTTGCTAATGTTTGTCAAATTAGACCCGCTAATATCAAACTTATTCCCCAAACCGAAAGCTTTTCCCCAGCAGAATTACAACAATTATCTAGGTGCGTCGAATTGGGTGCGTCCATAGACTTGACTAATTCAACACAGCTATATACTTTACTTAGCTCTCCAGCTATTACCATCACCAGTAGTCCTACCCTAACCAAAAATGAAATTATTGCTCTGCTTGGTGCACAGAATCAAGAAACTATAGAAGCCCTACAGCAACAAAACAGCGGGCAATTGTTGAATTTAGGTTTGACTCAGTTAGTTCTGGCTCCTTTTATCGAAGGTATAATATTCCAGGTGAATGAGGGTTCTAATTACGCTGGAAGCAAGATTGGTTTAAGTGACGTTCGCTTGTATCCAGTAATCGAAACTGTTCCCCAGGTTAGTAAAAATTCTTGGCTCCGTTTCTCCTACGACTACTTTTATAATGAGACAAAAATCATCTATGAAACCCTTTTAAAATAGCAAAAATATTATTCCGTTTTTTCCTGACAAAACTCGATAGTTTTCTGGAGATTGGGCAAAAATGGCCCAAACCATTCAGTAAAAACTTTTTCTGTTTCTTGACTGTCAATCACAGAATTTACTAAATCTCGCCATTGCCCATCATTTTTAGGAATTATCAGACCATAGTAATCGCAAGTTAAGGGGAATTGAGGAATGAACTCATATTCTTCTAAATAAAGGTTTTGTATAACTATTTCTCCCAGCAAAAGAACATCATCGCTAACAAAGGTATCAATCTTCCCTT
This sequence comes from Xenococcaceae cyanobacterium MO_167.B52, assembly GCA_030065315.1. Taxonomy (GTDB): domain Bacteria; phylum Cyanobacteriota; class Cyanobacteriia; order Cyanobacteriales; family Xenococcaceae; genus JASJCP01. The sequence continues at coordinate 9,159 of JASJDB010000111.1, forward strand.
GTCCTACAGCTTGTACTCCTCTTGTGCGACCTGTTACACCTTGAAAATTTATAATCGTTGCTAAAGGATATTTTTGGGCAATAAATTCTGCTGTAGTAGTTCCTCGCAGTAACCCAATTGTGATATTTTCTAGACTGGTATTAAGGTTGATTCGCTCCGTATCTTCTTTTCTAATTAAAAAAACCGTACCTGTGATAAAAAAAGGTTGAGAAAATTCAACTCTGTCATAGCGTAAATTGTTCTTGATTGTGTTAGGACCACATTCAAGATGAGCAACTCGATTGTTTACTATAGCAAAGCGATTATTGATTGTAGATTTAAATAATCTTATGGTAAGTATCTCTCTGTTTATTCTTTGTTTAATTCTTTTTTTTAATAAAGCAATTAAATCAAGACAGTATCCTCTCAAATCCTTATTTAAATCTAAATAACCAAAAAGAACCGCATCCTCCCTAACAGCAACTTTGAGAATGCCAGTGCGAGCGATCTCTTCTAAAACTGTTTCCGCTCTAATCCCCAAAGATAAATTAACTACCAATATGCTGCTAAGTAAGATGATTTTAATTTGTTTATTCATGGTAGTTGGCTGACTTTTGAATTAAGTACCTAAGCATAATTATTTACACATTAGGCACTCTTCTATTGCCTATTCCGATGCCCTAAAGGATTCCCGATGGTTATCCGCAGGTGTATCCTAAAGGACTCGAAGCGAATCCTTTAGGGCTATTGCCTGTTGCCTCTCCCAACTATGTAATTAATTTTGACGGCGAGAGAGGCTCCCGGCTAGGGAGCATCTCTAATCGCCGTGTTGCACAACTACTTATGAATAAAGCACAGAAGCAATGAAACGCTCAGTGTAATACAAAGCCAGTTGATTACCAATCCCCGAAAAAATAGCATCAAAAGCGTGTTCAGCCCAAGGAATTTCTAACCAAATAGCAAGATTGTTCGCTTCTCGAAGCTGACTAGAAAATTGTCGTCCAAACTTGGCTTGTACTATATGGTCACGACTTCCATAAATCAGCAAAGAAGGAGGAAGATTTGGTCTGATGTAGCTATTAAGAGAGGCTTGTTGATAAAGTTCTGGAAAGTCCTTTGGTGTTCCCCCTAAAAAGTTCTGTAGGATTGTGTGACTACCGATAGGATTAGGAAAAGGCGGATCATAATATCCTGCAATCAAATCTGTGGGAGCATAGTAGTTAACCACAGCTCGGAAAGGAATTCCATTGTCTTGATAGGCAGCTAAAGTTGCCAGATGACCACCTGAAGAACGACCAATGACTGCCATTCGTTCGAGATCTATTCCCCATTGCTCTCCATTATCCTGAATATATTGCCAAGCTGCCTTGACATCTTCTATCTGTGTCGGGAACTTATATCGAGGCGCATGACGATAATCAATTGCAATTACAGAGTAGCCTTGTGCTGCCATGTAACAACTAAATTTTTCATAAGTATTCGGGCTTCCTTTTCTCCAAGCTCCACCATAGAGAATCATTAATCCTGGATACTTTTTTTTCTCTAAAGGTTGATAAAGATTGAGTTTGAGTGCGACTTGGTCAGGACTAGCAAAGGTAATCCCTCTTTCAATCCGAACAGCAGATTGACCAATGCCTCGAAAAACATCTGGGAGAATAAACGGTTGAGGACGCATCTTGGAGTGTAAATCTGGAGGAATCTTTTGTAAATAACCATTTCCTAAACTATTAATCATTTCAGTAGCAAATTGACTATTGGTCTTAGGTAACTGGCTCACTGGCAAAAGACTTAAAATTAGACCAATTAAACCCAGAGTTAAGAAACTATAGTTATGAATGGTAATTGTTAACAATAATGTACTTACATTAATACCAATTAGCCAAGGACTAACTTCTGGTGCGCCTACCCCCAGAGGGAGTAAGGAGTAAGTAGGAGCAGGAATGACAATCCAAAGACTTAGAAACAATCCTAACGTACCTAACAGTAGGGGGATTAGCCACAAGAACTGCAACATTTCCAATAAGTTGAGTTGAGTAATTTGAGACATTAGTAATAAACTTAGATTACTTATATCAACGGTGTAATACTAAATCCTGTTTAGATACAATACTTTAAATTTGTGGGAATTTAGAATGCAGAATTTAGCCCTAAAGGCACTAAAGTATTCCCTTCGGTCATTCCCTATCGGTCAATTCAGAAAGGTTTAAGCTAATTCTACGCTTTAAACTAAAAGTATACTTTGATAAGCGGATTTAGTATCAGATTTAATTCATACGGTTTGATTTTTTAATAAGTCTACTTGAAACCAATCTTTTCGGTGTAAACGATAAACAAAACACTGATCCTGATCAAACTGTCGTTGCTCCACAAATTCAAATCCAAGACGTTCGTAGAAACGGTGGGCGCGGGTATTAGTAACCAATGGATCGACCAATACTCCTTGAACCGAAGGATTGATAAAACATCGTTCTAGTGCAAGGTGCATCATTTGTGTTCCATAGCCTTTACCCAAATCCTTCTCTTCTCCAATCCAAATGTCAATAGCGCGAAGATTAGTCTCTACATTGCCCCAATATTTACTCTCCTCAAGTGCTGGATCAATGATTTGAATGAATCCCATAGGACGAAGATCAATTTCAGCAATTAATTGTTCTCTCCAGTGTAAATCGCGGTCAAGTTCTATCTCCCAAGCCCAGTCGTCATTAGGATCTGAGGCAATTACATGAGGTTGTTCATCCCAATACCGTAGCAAATCTAGATCATCTAAAGTGGCAGGGCGTAGATTAATCACTGGTTTGATTTATCCAAGAAATTGAATCAATAAAAAATACTTTATATTACCATTCTATAAAGAAAGTCTTTCTGGGGAAAAAATAACCTATGAGATCATTGCTAATGAAAAATGCAACATTACAAGAAGTCCCAGAAATTTTAGCTTTAGATCAACTTTGTTTCGGTGGTATCTGGTCAAAGCAAGGATATGAAAGAGAAATTGATAGTCCTAATAGTTCTATTTTATTGCTTTTTTTAAAACAAGATAATTTAGAAGCCCAACTAATCGGTTTGGGATGCTTATGGTCAATCGTTGAAGAAGCTCATATTACTTTACTGGGAATTTATCCTGATTATCAAGGGCAAGGTTTAGGAAAACTCTTACTAACTAGCTTATTACAAAATGCGGTAGCCAGAAAATTAGAAAGAGCTACTTTAGAAGTAAAAACAACTAATATTAGCGCGATCGCATTATACCAAAAATTTGGCTTTAAAGTAGCAGGAAGAAGAAAAAATTATTATCCTAAAACAGGAGAAGATGCTTTTATTTTGTGGCGTAGCGGATTAGAAAAACCTGAATTTATAACAGAATTAGAAACTTGGAAAACCCAGATACACAATATTTTAAGTTCCCAATACAATTTGTTACCAGAAAACTTAAAACAACACTAAGTTTGTCGATCAAATCCAGCTTTTTGAATTAAGACAAAGATCAGAAGACTTGGATTTGGAAAAATGATTGATAGCAATAAAGTATATGCTGAACCTACGGAAAAACATATTTCTTTAGGTAAAGGATTAAGAGGAATTCTATTTTATCTACCGACTATATTACTATTCATCTCACTGTTTTTATTTCTCAAACCCACTGAATCTAAAAATATTAAGGGTTTTATTCCAGCATTAGTTTTTACTCCTTTATGGTCTGTGATTGTAGGAGGAGTGAGAGTAGCTGCGGAATGGGAAAGGGGTGTAATTCTCCGTTTAGGCAAATTTCAAGCTGTAAGAGGACCAGGCATTCTCTATGTGATTCCGATTTTGGAATCAGTAAGTTTTATTGATACTCGCACTTTAGTGATTAATGTACCCCACCAAAAAGTAATTACCAAAGATAATGTACCAGCAGAAATCGATAGTGCTTTGTTTTTTATGGTAAGTGATCCTGAAAAAGCGATTGTTTCTATTCAAGATTTTCGCTTTGCTGTATCTGAATACGCCCAAGCTGCATTAAGAGATGTAATTGGGGGACTCAGTTTAGATGAACTCTTATCAGAACGGGATCAAATTCAAACTCGCATTGTCGAAATTGTTGAACAGCAAGTTAGAGATTGGGGCTTACATATTGACTCTATCCGACTCCAAGATATTGAACTACCAGAAGACCTTAAAAGAATGATGTCTCGTCAAGCATCAGCAGAAAGAGAAAAGCGGGCTACTATTACTAAAGCAGATGGGGATAGACAAGCAGCAGAAAGCTTGGCAAAAGCAGCTCAAATCATGAAAAATAATCCCATTGCTTTGGAGTTGCGAACTTTGCAAACATTGGATGGTTTGGGTGCCAGTCCTTCTAATACAGTTATCTTATTTCCTATTGAAATGGGTAGTGCCATAGACAAGATTAAATCTCAGTTTACTAAGGATTAGTCCTAACCGTTGTTCGGGAACCGGCGATCGCTTTTTCACCAACTAATTCCCGATCGCCGCTCCTAGCTTTTACTCACTTAATCCAGTTATAAATCACACCAATTTGTCTCTTGACCATTCACAATAATTTTCCCTTGAGAGATTTCAATTTGTCTCTTGACCATTCCATCTTTTAAAAATGCTGTCAAGCTAAAACTTGGAAGGACTGCTTCTGGATAAATTTCATCAGCTAAGGACTGCTCTAGTAAAACACCAAGAGCAATTTTTTCACCCATTACCAAACTATCAATATAGTCACTGTAGTAATGTACCCCTGCCATATTCCGTCCAATAGAAATATTAGCTGCAATTTTATTCAGTTCATCACCCACAGTTAGAGGATTAGCTGGAGGATTACTTTGATAGATATCTTCCAAATTTGTACCACTGCTGTCGGCAATAAAAGCAACAGGTTGATAACCATTGTCATCGTATTCTTGGCGGCTAGTAATTTTGATATCTCCCTCACTATCACTATCACGTCCAATTACTGCACTAGTATCAAAAAAGGCTTTTAACATAGTGACACAAGCACCAGCTACCGTAGCATGTCCTGCACCATAGGCAGGGTGCATGGGCGAGCCTTCAGGGAAAGCCATAGGTAGTAAAACATTTTCTTGGTTTAAACTTGTATTCACAACATAGGAACGCTGAGCAAATTTAGCTTGGGCATTTTGTTCTCGGTTATGAGTTGTTAACTCATCAAACAGATTAACTCCCCCTAAAGGACTCTCGAAGAGATCATTATACATCTTCATTAATTGAGAGATACTCCTAATGGGAGAAGTAGCATCTCTTCTAATAGCCTCCATCCAACCGGCAAGAGCTTCAGGACGCAAACGACAGTGAACATTAAACTTTTGATAGCGGACTGCTTTGAGAGCGCGAGTAGAAACTTCTGTGACCAAGTTGAGGATATGAGGACCACCAAATAAGGCAAAGCCATCCACTCGACCAAAATCACCAGCACTAAGTTCTATGGCTCGTTCAGAGAAAATATTATTAAGGTGACTAATGCCTGGATCTACTGGAGCATTGAAACCAAGAAGAATTAGACAAGCATTGAGATAAGCCTCGTAAAGAGCATCAAAGTGGACATAAGTAGCTAAATCTCTGGGATAAGTAATAAATCGCTTGGGTAGAAAACTAGAACTGTCTTCTGGAGGACTAAAGTTATCAGTTCCTTTAAGATTGGCTGCATCTTGTACATCTAAGAAAACATCCCAAGTCGTCATGTGGTCTAACTCTGATTGAGCGGGAACTAACTTTTGCTCAACTTTTAATGCACCATAACCAATCAATCCGTCAGTCACATTATTTTGATTGTTTTCATGTCCAGGAGAACCAATTAATAGAAACTGGGATAAATAAGGACCAATTAAATCCCCATCGG
>JASJDB010000112.1 GCA_030065315.1 Xenococcaceae cyanobacterium MO_167.B52
AAGGGCAATGTCCCAGAAGCCCTAAGATTAGCACATCTGATTACTTCTGCTGTTATTAAGGGTGAGAGTGGAAGACGCGCTTGATCGTCTCTATATTTTCCCATGACAATCATTACAAATCAATATATCCGTGATTAAAGCCTGGTTAGATGCCAGGTTTTTTGATTGTGGGGTTTGGGAACATTAGTGAAAGCAGTATGGGTAAGGTGGAATTATACTAAATCTGCTTACCAAAGTATACTTTTAGTTTAAAGCATAAAATTAGCTTAAACCTTTCTGAATTCTGAATTCTGACTTCTGACTTGTGAACCTCGCCAAAAAACTTTTTCAGCACCCCCTACTTATGAGACTTTTCCTACTAACCATTCTTCAGCAGCTTGAGCTTCGAGGGGTTTAGAGAAAAAGTAACCTTGGGCATAATCACATCCGATTTTTTGAAGCAATGTTAATTGAGATCGCTCTTCCACACCTTCGGCAATTACTTCCATATTCAGGTTTTTAGCCAAGGCAATAATTCCTTTAACAATAGCTAAACTTCCTGCATTAGACTGTATATTTCTGATAAAAGATTTATCAATTTTAAGATGATTGATCGGAAACTGATTGAGATACCCCATACAAGAGAAACCTGTGCCAAAATCATCAATACTAAGCTGAATATTGCGTTTATTAATACCATCTAGAAGATTTTTAACCACATCGGTTTTTTCAATCAGAATGCTTTCCGTTAGTTCCAATTTAAGGCGATGAGGAGCTATTTCAAAGGTAGCAAGGGCTTGGTCTATTTTCTGAATTAAACTATTAGAATAGAGTTGTTTTCCTGAAATATTGACACTTATTTCCAGACTGGAAATATCTTTTTTCAGTTTGTTGTCCCAAGTTTTAAGTTGAGATAAGGCAGAACGTAATACCCAATCACCAATCTGCAAAATCAAGCCATTTTCTTCGGCAATAGGGATAAATTGATTGGGAGATATTAGCTTGCCACTGGGATGTTGCCAGCGAATCAAGGCTTCAAACCCGACAGTTTTTTCGGTAGATAAATCGATAATCGGTTGATAATAGATGACAAATTGCTCCTGTAAAATAGCTTCTCTTAGTTCACTTTCCAGTTGCAATAGTTGCAGCACTTCCAGATGCATATGACGATCAAAAATTTCATACTTAGCTCTACCAGACTCTTTAGCTCGATACATTGCCACATCAGCGTCTCTTAAAATGTCTTCACTTGAGGCATAATTCGATGTTCCTAAAACAATGCCAATACTAGCTGATGAAACAATAGTTTGTTCCCCCAATTGAAAAGGTTGGGAAATTAGGTTTTGAATCCGTTCAGCTATGGATGTGGTTTCATTAATCCCCGTAATACCATCCAGTAAAATGACAAATTCATCTCCTCCTAGGCGAGCTATAATATCGACTTCTCGCAAATGTTCTTGTAGGAGATGAGCGATTTTGATTAAAAATTGGTCGCCGATATGATGTCCTAAGCTATCATTAACCCGCTTAAAGCGGTCTAGATCTAGAAATAGCACCGAAAATTGATAGCCTGGATTGCGATAAGCACGTTTTAGTGCAACTTCTAGTCTTTCCATCAGTAAAGTTCGGTTTGGCAGCCCTGTTAAAGAATCGTGTAGGGCGTCATGAACTAGTTGGGCTTCCATCTTTTTGCGCTCGGTTATATCCATTGCCATGGAGATAATTAATCTCTCTCCATTTTCTAACTTTCCCAAAGGTGCAGAGCTAAAACTCCAAATTCTTTGCCCTTGAAACTTGGTTTGAATGCTAAATTCTCCTTCATCTATGGGACTATCAATATCATAAAGTTGGTCAATTTGAGCTTGAGCCAGATGGGAACACTCACCATAAGCTTTTTCTGTCCAATCAGAAATCGTGGGGATTTCCTGATGTTCATAGCCTGTAATTTCAGTCCAAATGGCATTTATTTGTAAAACTTTACCGCTTTCTGAGTGCAACATAATAGGAAAGGGTGCATTTGTGATGGAGCGTCGCCACCTTTCTTCGCTTATTTTGAGGGCATTTTCTGCTTGAATGCGATCGCTGACATCATGAACTAAAGACAAAATTGAAATTAGTTGTCCTTGTTCATCTAAAAGGACAGAATTGTACCATTCGCAGTACACAGTTGTTCCGTCTTTACAATAATTCTGGTTGAGGCAAGTATTACAAGATTCTTTTCCTTGCAGTAGGCGGGATGCCTTGGCATCGACTTTTTCTAAATCTGATTCAACGACAAATGACCAGTCTTGCCAGTTTTTGCCCAGCACTTCCTCAGCAGACCAGCCAAAAATACTTTCAGATTGCTTAGACCATCGTCTTAATCTTAGATCGCTATTCCATTCCACAATCCCCAGAGGAGAATTTTCTACATGAAAATTTAGTTTTTGATGAGCTTCCTTGAGAGCCTCTTCAGTTTGTCGTCTTACTTTGATTTCTTCGATCAGAATCGAATTAGCTTGCTGTAACTGAGCCGTTCTTTCTTTGACCTTAGATTCAAGATTTTGGTTTAAGTTTTTGATTTCAGCCTGAGCGGATTGAAGGGCTAATTGGTGTTCTACTCTCGCAACGACTTCTTCGATCTGAAAAGGTTTAGTAATGTAATCTTCCCCTCCCACTGAAAAGGCACGAACCTTATCTAAACCATCTTCCAAGGCTGTGAGAAAAATCACGGGAATATTACGGGTATTGCTTTGGGACTTGAGAGCCTCACAAACTTGATAGCCATCCAGATCTGGCATCCGAATATCCAGCAAAATTAAACTTGGCCAATTGGATTCGGCTACCCTGAGAGCCATCTCCCCAGTGGTCACTCCTCTAACAGAATAACCTCTTGCTTTTAATGATTGGGACAACAGTCTGACATTTTCAGGGAAGTCGTCAACGACGAGAAGGTTTTTCTGATCGGGAATGCTGGTCATAGTTGGGGTCAAGATCCATAATTAAATCGATAATAGCGTCAAACCTAAAATCATCTATCCATTTAGATAAAGTTATTGTCCAGTTATTTTGATCTGGAGGAAGTTCTTCGATCAAAGCCTGAATGCCTTGTCCATCAGCTTCATAGGCTAATTGATAGAGTCGTTCTAACCATCCTACTGGTAAATCTTCCAGGTTTAAATTGGCAATGGTTTCAATTTGTTCTATAGATTTGAAAGAGTGATCATAAAGATATTTAATTCCTAAATACTGTGCCATCAAGCTAAATAGGGTTTCAGGGACAAAGGGTTTACGCACTAAATCATCACAGCCTACAGCCAGAATATTATCCTTGTTTTCTTCAAAGGCACTGGCAGTAAGAGCAATAATTAGAGTTCGGTTAGTTGTACCTGCTGCTATCTCTGCTGCACGAATTGCTTCGGTAGCTTGATAACCATTCATTACTGGCATACGCATATCCATCCAAATAAGATGGGGAGACCAACTTTGCCAAATAGATATTGCCTCCTGACCATTGTTAGCATCTCGCACTTCAAACCCTACTGGTTCTAAAGTGCGTCGCATCAATTCTCGATTAGTAGAACGATCATCCACAACTAAGATACGATACTCTGGTTGTCCTTCTGCCAATCCTAGCACTGGTCTAATAGAATGTTTAGTCTGAATTTGCTTTGAGTCAACAGGAATCAAGGTAATTTCAAAGGAAAATATACTACCTTGACCAACCATACTACTTACCTGAATTTCTCCTCCCATCATTTGGACTAACCTTTGACTGATAGCTAATCCCAACCCTGTTCCTTCCTTAGTTTTAATACCTGTTTTAGTTTGACTGAATGGTTGAAATAGTAGGGGAATTTCTTCAAAGGCAATGCCTGCTCCTGTGTCTTCAATTTGTAAGGAGAGACAATCTACAGGCACTGGATTAGAAATACTAGATTTTGACGGTGACAATAGCTTACAACAAGTACTTACCCTAAGATTGACATAACCTTGAGTTGTGAATTTAATAGCATTACTAACCAAATTCAGTAAGACTTGTCGGAGTTTTTGACTATCTCCATGAATATATTGAGGAACATCCTCTGCTATCTCAAAATTGAGATTTAATCCCTTGGCATCTGCACGAAGTTGTAGCATATCTTGCAAAGTAGTGAGAAGCTCAAAAAGATCAAAATCATAGTTGTGTAGAGCAATATGTCCAGCTTCAATTTTGGACATTGTCAGTACATCATTAATTAGTTCTAGTAAATGATCGCCACTGCGACGAATAATATCGATCTCTTTTTTTCCTGCTTGAACACCAGGGTGTTCGCTTAAAATTCTGCTAAATCCGAGAATGGCATGAAGTGGGGTTCTAAGTTCGTGGCTGATAGTTGCCAAGAAATTGCTTTTTGCCTGATTGGCTGCATTGGCGACTGCTTGGGATTTTGCCAACTGAGCTTTTTCAAATTCTTGAATACGCCATAGCAATATGATTATGGCGGATGCCAAACCCACAATGGTTAGTACCATTAAGTCCAAAGGGTGTAGTTGAGATTCTATATTAGCTCTCGGAATCACCAAAGCAATAAACCAATCAGCTTGCTTCAGAGGAATCTGCGCTACATAAACCTCTTGATCATCAATGATGGCTCGGTTAATATCACTTATCCCAGAAATCATTTGTCGAGCTACTTGTCGGAGATCTGGTTGCTCGTCTTCTAGAAGGCTAGGAGCAGGTTTTTCCAATGTTCCCATCCGCCTTGTTTCGGGATGTACAATGGGGATTCCCTCTGAGTTTAAAGCGAAAGCATAACTTCCCGTACCATAACCTAGCCCATTAACAACTTCGATAAGACGCTTAATATCAATGACTCCCGTATTTAATCCTACTACTTCCCTAGTCTTGTCTATCTCTGACCAGATAGGTGCCACAATAATCACTACAGGGAAACCTTGGACTCTAGAAATAACGGGATTAGAAACAACAATCTCTCCTTTCAAACCCTGTTTAATATGAGGGCGATCTCCCACATTAGCCTTAGCTTTGCCCAAATTGGTAACATAGTACTCCCCATCGGGATGAACCAGAGCAAAATGATAAAAGTCATCTAGCCGTTTAATTTCCCCTTCTAAATAGGGAATGGCAATATTACAGTCCATAGCTTTAAGGCTGGGAGAATTAGCAATACTATCAACTTCAGCTTTTCTAACCGCAAGCCATTGATCAATTTCATCAACCCCTTGCTGAACTTCAACTAACGCAGCCTGTTTCAAGGCTTCTAAAATCAGGTTACGAGCAGAGCGATAACTGAAATAGGCGAGACCACTCATCATTAGAATCGTTATCCCGATGCTCAAACGAGTCAATGTAGTACGAAGACTAACTTGGGTTTGATTGTTGTAAAAACGCTTATTATGAGTAGGCACGGAGAATTAGTCGGCTTTGTTATCTATTCCATTAAATACTTATTTCAGTGAGGTTTATAGAATTGCTCTACAAGATTTACTGTCAGAAAATTTTTCAGCCACCCCTACTAGTCTGTCAATTTTGAAATGATGGGTTCAGATGAGACAGGGAAGACAAGGCTGACAAGGAGGACACGGGAGAAAATTTAGTTACACTTATCCCTTAAATCAATTTTGACAAAGTACTACTTATTGCCTGCAATTAAGCCTCTTCTTCCATCACGACTAGATGCTTGTAAGAAATGTTTAAGATGTTGAATATGTTGACTTTCAGCGATTAAATCCAATTGTGCGATCGCCTTATTTAAAGGTAAATTCTCACGATACAAAATACGAAAGGCTTTCTTGAGTTGTTTAATTTCCTCTGGACTGAAGCCTTTTCTTTTCAGTCCGACTAAATTTAGCGATCGCACTTTAGCAGGATTGCCTTCCACCAATAGATAGGGAGGTACATCTCGATTAATCCGACTCATTCCTCCTACCATTGCCATCCGTCCAATATGAACAAATTGGTGAATGCCCAAGATGCCACTAATGACCGCTTGGGACTCAATAGTAACGTGACCAGCCATTGCTACACTATTAGCAATGATTACTTCATTTTCAATGATGCAATTATGAGCCACATGGGAATAAGCCATCAATAGATTATCATTACCGATGACAGTAGCTTCCCCCTCATTGGTTGCTTTATTGATCGTGACATATTCCCTAATTCTATTGCGATCGCCTATAATAACTTGACTATTTGCTCCTTGATATTTCAAATCTTGAGGGTCTAAACCAATAGCAGCACCAGGAAATATCTGATTATATTCACCAATGGCAGTATAACCATCTATTACGGCATGAGAACCTACGGTAGTATGTGCGCCAATGGTCACTTTTGCGCCAATAATGGCATAGGCAGCTACTTTAACTGTAGGATGAAGTTCTGCTTGAGGATGGACAATAGCAGTAGGATGAATTAAAAGACTCTCAGGCATTTAACTTGTTGGTTTTAAAATTAATCAATCAAAGAAAACAACATTTCTGCTTGGACTGCTAGTTGCCCATTTACTTCTCCTGTCCCTTGCATTTTAGCAATGCGATTCCGTTTGAGGGCTAAAAGTTCTACTGTCATGATCAATTGATCGCCAGGCACAACAGGACGACGGAAACGCACTTTATCGATACCAGCAAAAGCAAAAAATTTACCTTTCAATTCAGGTATCTGCATTAAGATTGTGCCTCCTACCTGTGCCATAGATTCTATTTGCATCACTCCAGGCATCAGAGGGCGACCAGGAATATGACCAGGAAAATAAGGCTCATTAAAGGTAACATTTTTTAACCCTACCGCTCTTTCTCGTGGGACATACTCTAGAATACGATCTACCAAAGCAAAAGGATAACGATGAGGTAAAAGTTCCTGTATTTGTTCTACTGTGAGAATTTGAGAATCAAGTGTTTCTGAATCAGTGGTCATTGGAATAATTTTTAAGTTTATAGAATCCAGTTGGTATCTTGGCTAAACAGTATAATAGGGCAAAAATGCCATATATAGTGGTACAAAGTTAAGTATCAACCCCAAGATACTGCTGATGCTTTTCGCTATCTATCTGATAAAGATCTTTGGCAATAAACCATCAAATTACAGTTCCTGCTCTAGAACACCAATTCAGTAATCTCAAAAACCCTAGTTGAGAGAGACAAGGGGGAAAAGGGAGTCCTAAAGGATACCGCTGCCCCTGCGGGTAGAGCTGCCCCTGCGGGTAGAGCTTCGCAAGCGCATAACAAGGAGGACAAGGAAGAAAATCACCTCTAACTCCCTTGTCTTCACCCTCTCCCCCCTCTTCCTTGTCTCACCCCACAAAAAATTTCTGGTTAGTGAATCGACGTTCTAGATACTAGCTGATAAATTATTGACCAATTGAAGAGCTAATTGGATATGAAGCTTATGACTAGCTTTGTAAGCTAGGAAATGAACCTTAGGAAATGAACCCAATAGACTCATATCTCCTACTAAGTCTAATAACTTATGACGGGCTGGCTCATTATTAAATCTGAGGGGGGGATTTAACCATCCCGTTTCACTGCAAACTAAAGCATTCTCTAGACTTCCCCCTTTAATCAAGCCAGCTTGCTGTAACTGTTCGATTTGTTCGGCAAAGCCAAAAGTACGAGCAGGAGCAATTTCTGTAGCAAAATCTTCTGTAGTAGGATGCCAACTATGCCATTGATTCCCTATGGCTTTATAGGGAAAATCTATACCATAAGTAAAGCGAGTTTCAGTAGCGGGAATCGCAGCTACAAAAGAATCATTTTCCCTGATCCACATTGGATTTTCTAACTCAGGCAAATTTTGCGGTTTTACTGAACTGGATTCAATTCCCGATTCAGCAATAGCTTCTGCCCAAAGTTTGGCAGAGCCATCTAACAATGGCACTTCTGCCCCATCAATTTCGATACGAGCATCCTCTATACCATTAGCAGATAAAGCTGCTAAGAGGTGCTCTACAGTTCTAACCTTGGCTTCTGCCACAGCTAATTCTGTAGATAGAGTAGTTTGGCTAACAGAGGTGACATTAGCAGGAATGATGGGATTATCTGGTAAATCGATGCGGACAAAATATCGCCCTCGACCAACTTGTCCAGGAATTACTTTTACTGTGGTACTGACCCCAGAATGCAACCCCACTCCAGATAACTCAAAAGCTGTTTTCAGAATATTAGTCATTTCATTTATCATTTATCATTTATCATTTATCATTTATCATTTATCATTTACCATTTATCAAATTCTTTTTTTGAACAGTAAAATTTTTCAACATTCCTACTCAAACCCTTCAATTCTGAACAACTGATAAATGTTCAATGTTCAATGTTCAATGTTCAATGTTTAATGTTCAATGTTAGAATCTTTCCCCAATACCAAAGTGAATCCGACTATCTCCATCCTCATTAATGGCATAATCTACCCGAATTGGTCCCAAAGGAGAGCGAACCCTTACCCCCAAACCATAACCATAACCACTTCCAGGTAAATTTCTTCTAAGAGAAGGCTCTCCTGGTACATCACCATCTGTACCAATCAGACTGCCATAGTCAAAGAATAAAGCACCACCAACTATCCTAAAAATAGGAAAGCGGTATTCTGCTGTGGCTTGAACATAACTTTTGCCACTTCCCACTTCTCCTTCGCGAAACCCTCGCACTGAGTTACTACCACCCAAAACAAAAGCTTCATAAGGAGGCAAATCACCAATCACTGTTCCACCCTGAACATTAAATGCTAGAGCTTGGGGACCTTCAGAGAAATTAATCAAGCTGAGGGGAATATAGTAGCTGTAACTACCTCTAAGACGATTAAATAAAATACTACCAGAACCAACGGGAACGGTTTGCTCTGTATTTAGACGCAATACTGAACCCTTGGTAGGTTGTAAGCGGTTATTTCGGCGATCGCGTGTTGCTCCAAAACGAAAAATAAATAAATCATCTTTACCACTATCACTAAAAGCGAGATTCTGGAATCCATCACTGACTCGGGATTTTGGAGAAGTATTTCCGTCCGCATCTTTAATTACTACACGCTGATACTGAAATCCTGGGGATAATCTCCAGTCTGCCCTAGTAAAAGGGTCTTTTGCTAGAGGACGAGAAAAAGTAATTCCTCCTCCAGTTCTGACAACTCTGGGACTATCCCCTCTTCTCTCTTGCCCGTTCTCATTAAACCCATCAAAGGTTCTAATCTGATCACCATCACCGTCATATACCAAAGAAATAGACCGACGACGAAAAGCATTAACTGTATAGGAAGTGCGGTTAGAATCGGTAGCGATCCAAGGATCAGTAAAATTCAAGTCAAATAAGAGCTCCCTGATACCTACCTGCAATTCTGCTCCCAGAGTTTGATTATTACCTCCTAAATTCTGCTGTTGATAACTCACCGTACCAAATAAATCGCTGGTAGAACTAAAGCCAGCACCAGCAGAAATCGAACCCGTACTACTTTCAATGAGTTCAACATTAAGTACTACTTTGCTAGGGTCTTCTCCAGGGCTAAAAGAAACTCTTACATCTTCAAAAATTCCTAAACCAAATACCCGTCTTAAGTCTCTTTGGGCAATGTCTCTTTTAAACACATCTCCTGGTTGCAATTGGATTTCTCTAGTAACGATAAAATCACGAGTTTTTCCATCAGTAGGGTCATTGTCTTCATCAAAAAACTTGACCTGAATATCTTCAATCACCCCTTCGGCAACAATTAAAGTTACTGTCCCATTGGGAGAAACTTCAGGAGAACCCACTACTTGTGCTAGTTCATAGCCATTGTCTGAATACCATTGGTTAATCTGTATAATCCCATCTTGTAATTCTCGCAGATTAAGTATTTGTCCATAACTCGGCTGAAATATCTCCTCTATTTTCTCAGGGGGAAATACCTGTTGCTTGGCATCTGCTGGTAAAGTCTGAATCGTCACCTGATTTAAAATCGGGTTAGGTGTAACCACAAAAGCGACTCTGACCCCTAGAGGTGTGTCTTCTGGTGATACTTCAATATTTTGAAAAAATCCTGTAGCGAAAATAGCATTAATATCTTCTTGTAATTGAGAACGAGTGGTAGTTCGACCAGGTTCAGTATCAATAGCTCGATAAACAATATCTTCTAATTCTCCTTCTACCCCTATTACTGCTACTTCTGCCACCAAAACTCTAGGTTCTTCTGGTGTAGGCTCGGACAATTCTGGGGATTGTTCAGTTTCTGGTGTGGTTTCTGTAGGGGGATTTTCTGTCTCTGAAGGTGTTGTTTCTTGTGCAATTATTGACGAAGTCGAAGCAGAGCGAGGAAGCTCGGTCGGGGAACCCGACCAAGAGCCAGTCTCGCTTCGCTCCGTCATTTCATGGCGGAGTAAACGTGACCAAACAGGATTAGTAAAAACTTGTTCGCTATTTTGTTTGAGTGGTTGTAATGAATCAGCAACTAGCAATGATGAACTAGCAATAGTAGAGGATTCATTGCCATTACTACTGGAATCTTCTGTAACCTGCTGGGATGTAGTAGTAAAATTAAGTTGCTTGGGTAGTACTTTGGGTTTTTTCTGGGGATTAGGGAGCAGTGTTAGAGGTGCTGACGAAGTCGAAGCAGAGCGAGGAAGCTCGGTCGGGTTCCCCGACCAAGAGCCAGTCTCGCTTCGCTCCGTCGTTTGATATGCGGAGCGGTATCCTTTAGGACGGCGGAGTACCTTCGACTTTGGCTCTTTTACCAATAAGGGTAAGATGATTGATGAATTTGGGGCATCGTATTTTTGAGGTGTCAAGCTTTTGGAAACTACCCCAGCTTTAGCAGTTTTTCCCTCTCTGGGAATTTCCCTCGCGGAATCCCTTCTAATTACTTCGTCTTTGGGTAAGACGGAAATAATTTCAGCTTTGGCACCCCAAGATAATCCTACGGTAAAGATTAGAGATGTCGTTATAATCTTTAGACAACAGTACAAACCGACATTTTTGTTTTTTTCTAGCACTTCCACACACCAAATCAAGCAGTTGACACTGTAAGAGTTTTTTCCTATTTAACAGAGTCGGCAAGAAAAATTAATTTTTCTTGGCATTCTCCGAACTAAGACTCACTATATCAATAGATGTTCCTAATGTTGTATTCCTAAGACGGATAAAACTCTTTGCTGAACTCTTTGATAAGCTGATTCTACATCTCCTAAGTCTTTACGAAAACGGTCTTTATCCATAACTCTAGCTTCTGGATCAGTTTCGGTTTGATCCCATAGACGACAAGTATCAGGACTTATTTCATCTGCTAATAAAATTTGGTTTTGAGAGTCTAGACCAAACTCTAATTTAAAATCGACTAAGGTGATATTACAGCGGGTGAAAAATTCTTGGAGATGATGATTTATTGTTCCTGCCATCTCTTCCAGCATTTGTAATTGCTCTGGGGTCACTATCTCTAATAAGAACAAGCGATCGCGTGTAAGTAAGGGATCTCCTAAATTATCATCTTTGAGATAGTACTCTACTAGGGGTTCTGGTAGTACCTTTCCTTCTGGTAATCCTGTTTGACGACACAAGCTTCCTGCTGCAATATTCCGCACTACTACTTCCACGGGAATAATTTTCACTGCCTTAACCCGCATTTGATTAGGACTGGGACAATCAATATAGTGGGTAGCAATCCCTTCTTGTTCCAACATCTGAAATAAGGCTGCGGTTATGGTGCAATTGATTACTCCTTTTCCGTAAATTTGCCCTTTTTTCTTAGCATTAAAGGCAGTAGCATCGTCTTTATAGACTGTCAATAGTATTTCATTATCCTCTGTAGGATAGAGTATCTTGGCTTTGCCTTCGTAAAGTTTTGTAGTTAGGGACATGGGAGGTATGACTAATTGAGAAAAATTTGATTCTAAGATTTAGGGGTTCCAATAAGCAAGAAAATATTTGACATTGAGCAATTGTCAGTTAACTTGGCACTTAATTAGGTTAAGGTTAGTTTAACTTTAAATTAAGAAATCGCTAAAATGACAATATTATCTACCTGTGGCAATCCTGAAACATTGATAAATAGTAAACAATAGCAGCAGTTTAATAAAACTATTTTCCAAATGAACTCAAAAAATGATAAAAATAAGTTTCTTTATCCCCGTCATCCCTATCGTGGTAACGTACACCCTGAAAATTTAGTTTTTAACGCCAATTTACAAGAGTTTGCTCAAAAAATCAGCTATATCTGTAATTTGGAAACTGGAGGTAAAATTCCTCCTCAGAAAGCTTATAAGCAAATTAAGCAATTATGGAAACAACTCAAACGGAGTAAAAAAGAATTAGGGATTGGCAATCGCCCTTTTGATTAGATAACTCACAAAGGGGAAAAAACGCTATCTTTGATGTCAGCGATCAATTATCCCTTTAATATGTCTCGTTCTAAAGCATTACAGTACTATGTCCTGACTCGGTTGTTACTAGCCCCTCTGATGCTATTAACCATCGCAACTATTGTATTTCTTTTATTAAGGGCTACTCCTGGAGATCCTGCTGATGCAATTTTGGGTACCCGCGCCCCTGAAGCAGCAAAAGCAGCTTTAAGAGAGCAATTAGGCTTAAATTTACCTTTATTACAACAATATTTTAATTATTTAGCAGATTTATTACATTTCGACCTTGGTAGCTCCCTCAGTAGTAGGGGTTTATCAGTGTGGAATGTGATTCAAGATTACTTTCCTGCCACAGTAGAGCTAACTTTTTTTAGCATGATCGTAGCTGTGGTTGTAGGAGTTAGTGTTGGCGCGATCGCAGCTTCCAATCCAGGGACAATTTTTGACATTGGTGGACGATTATTTGGCATTATTACCTATTCTCTGCCTTTATTCTGGGTCGGGATGGTATTACAGCTAATTTTTGCCGTTAAGCTTGGTTGGTTTCCCTTGGGTACTCGGTTTCCTGTTAATCTTGCTACCCCACCTCAAATCACGGGTTTATATACTATTGACAGCTTGTTAACAGGTAATTGGCAATTATTATTTACCGCTTTATATTATCTAGCTTTACCTAGTATCACTCTGGGAATTTTGCTCAGTGGAATTTTTGAGCGCATTGTCAGGATAAATCTAAAACAAACTTTACAAGCGGAGTATGTAGAAGCAGCAAGAGCCAGAGGTATAGGGGAAAGAACTATTTTAATTTCCCATGCTTTCAAAAATGCTTTAATTCCCGTAATTACCGTATTAGGTCTGACCTTTGCTGCCTTGTTGGGAGGTGCAGTATTAACTGAAGTAACCTTTTCTTGGCCTGGTTTAGGAAATCGCTTGTATGAGGCAATATCACTGCGAGACTATCCGACAGTCCAAGGAATTATGGTATTTTTCGGTATTATCGTGGTTTTTGCCAGTATTGCGATCGATGTTATTAATGCTTTTGTCGATCCTCGTATTAGGTACTAGTGAGAGATAAGGGGTACAAGGGGACAAGGAGGACAGGGGGGACAAGGGAGATAAGGGAGATAAGGAAGACAAGGAAGACTGGGGAGATTATTATTCCTCATTCCTCGTTCCTTATCCGAAGGTGTATCCTTTAGGACATTCCTTGTTCCTGAATTTAGCTACTAGCTTTCTTGCCAAAGTAGTCGTTTAAAGCTTCAGCAATAATCTGATTCATGGGTCTTCCTTCTTGCTGTGATGCTTCTTTGAGACGAGGAAATAACTCGTCGGGAACACTAACTCGCTTTTGATTTTTGCGGAATTTCTTAGTCTTAGTAGTAGTTTCTTCCATATAGCTACCTAGTTTGTAATTGGCGGAAAATTGACGAATGGCATCAAAGCCTACACGATGGCAAAAGACTCCAAAACTTTCTTGAGATTTGCGTTCGCGCTTAAAGAAGACGAAGATCGGCTCAAAAAAGGCTTCTAAGTCTTGAATAGGCATTTTTTGCTCGTAGGGTTGAGCCAATTCAGTTTGATCGGGGGTTCCTCCCAGCCAAACTTGATATTTTTCTGGCGCACTACCAACAAAGCCTAATTCTGCCATATAGGGACGGGCGCAACCGTTAGGACAGCCAGTCATGCGAATGACAAAATGTTCTTCTGCCATTCCTAGTTTAGTCAATAATTGGCGAATGCGATCGCTTATTCCTGGTAAAGCTCTCTCTGACTCGGTTACAGCCAATCCACAGGTGGGTAATGCAGGACAAGCCATCGAGTAACGGGTGAGAGGATCGATCGCCTCGGCATTGGTTTCAATTCCCCTTTCTTTGAAGATGTTCTCAATGGCTGCTTTATTGGCTGGGTCAATCTCATACAAAATAGCATTATGATTGGCGGTTAAGCGCATCGGGAGATGAAACTGCTGGATAATTTCTTTGAGAGCAGTTTTAAGCTGAAAGGCTCCTTCGTCTTTAACCCGTCCATTTTCTACAGATAGACCAAAGAATAGCTTCCCGTCTCCCTGTTCGTGCCAACCCAGAAAGTCTTGATATTTCCAAGCAGGTAGTTCTTTATAAGGAGCAATGGTTTTACCAAAATATTCTTCAACTTTGGCTTTAAATTTAGCTACACCCCAATCATTGATTAAGTATTTCATCCGAGCATGACGACGTTGAACGCGATCGCCATAATCCCTTTGGGTAGCGACAATTGCCTTAATCAAATCGTAAATATCTTCTTTGGCGACAAAGCCAATTTCATCGGACATCCTGGCAAAAGTTTCTTCTTTATTGTGGGTGCGCCCCATACCCCCACCAGCGAGAACGTTAAAGCCTTCTAATTCTCCATCAGAATTAGTAATAACTACCAAACCAACATCATTGGTATAGATATCTATGGAGTTATCCCCAGGCACAGTAACAGCTATTTTAAACTTACGGGGCATATAGTGGGTGCCGTAAATTGGTTCTACAGAATCATGAAAAATTGTTCCTGTACCGTTCTTTTGTCTAGCAGCTTTAACTTCTTCTGCTTCCTCGGCACTGACAACTTTTTCTCCATCCACCCAAATTTCGTAATAAGCTCCTGTTTGGGGAGTAAGCAAGTCCGCTATTTTATTGCCATATTCCCAAGCATAGTCATACTCTGGCTTGTTTTTGTAGGGAGGAGGGGCTACCATCACATTACGGTTTAAGTCTCCACAAGCTCCCAAGGTTGAACCCATACTGCGGACAATATCCCCCAT
>JASJDB010000113.1 GCA_030065315.1 Xenococcaceae cyanobacterium MO_167.B52
GGTCGATATAATCGTTCATTTCAGAATATGACTGATAGCGATATCGTCAGAAAGGTAATTGCTGAAATGGGTATTCAACCAGGTAATGTTGAGGACAGTGGTGCACCCCATGACTATATATTTCAGGAAAACCAAACTAATATGGAGTTCCTCAGAGAAAGAGCGGTGCGTATTGGTTTTGAGCTATATATCAAAGATAATAAGTTATATTTTTGTCCTCCAAAAAGTCAGGGAAAACTTAACCTAACTTGGTTAAAAGATATTAATAGTTTTCGGGTTAGAGTCAGCAGTGCAGAGCAAGTTAATAGTGTAGAAGTTAGAGGTTGGGATTATCAACAAAAACGCGCAATTATTGCTGAAGCAAATAATGAAAAAATCTTGACTAAGAATCAGAATGGTAGTGGTAAAAAAGTTAGTGGTAAATTTAACAGTACTCCCAAGGTTACAGTAGTAGATCGTCCGATTTTTAGCAACGCTGAAGCAGATAAAATTGCTCAAGGATTGTACAATCAATTAGCGGGGGAGTATGTATGTGCAGATGGCAAAGGGGAAGGAAATCCTGACATTCAAGTAGGAAAAATTATTACCCTTTCTGACATGGGTAAATACGATGGAGAATATTATATTACTGAAACCCGCCATCTTTATAATCAACGTATCTATACTACCGACTTTACGGTGAGAGGATTACGAGGAGGAAATCTCCTCAATTTACTATCGTCTCCTAGAAACTTGAAACCTGCACAAACTTTCCTAGTGGGGATAGTTACTGACAATAAAGATCCTGAGAAATGGGGAAGGGTCAAGGTAAAGTTTCCTACTCTTACAGAAGATCATGCCAGTAATTGGGCAAGAGTGGTAGCAATAGGTGCAGGAAATGAGCGAGGTTTTGACTGTCTTCCCGAAATTAATGACGAGGTACTAGTAGGGTTTGAACATGGGGATATTCATCGTCCTTACGTTATCGGTGGGGTGTGGAATGGTCAAGATGCACCCCCAGAATCAGTTACAGATAGCGTCCACAATGATAAGGTGCGTCTGCGGACAATTAAAACTCGCACTGGTCATGTTTTTCAGTTTGTGGAGGAAGATAAGGGAGGAATTAAAGCTGGTGCTTATCTGACAACTACTAAAGGTCATCAAGTTAATCTTAATGACAGTGAGAAAAAGATCGAAATCAAAACCTATGGTGGTCATGAAGTTATTATGGATGACCAAGGGAGAGCAATCACCATTAAAACCACTGGTGGTCATGAGATCAAAATGGATGATCTGGGTGCAAACATTAGCATTAAATCAACTGGCAATATTGATATTAATGCTAATGGGATAATTACCCTCAAAGGAGCGCAAATTCTACTAAATTAGGAGCCTTTTTTCCTTGGTCTAGAAACTATCACATCTTCTAGAGACGTAAGATTCTACGTCTCTAAACTTGATTTACTTGTTGTTATTGTTGCCATTATTTGATTTAGGCTGAATAACGCCATAGCCACCATGATTGCGACAGTAAATCACGTTAATTTGATTAGTTGCACTGTTGAGAAACATATAGAAATCGTGATCTACTAGTTGGAGTTGTTCCAATGCCTCTTCCGTAGTCATTGGTGGCATACTAAAATATTTGGTTCTGACTACTTCATCGGGTAATTCGGGATTGCGCTCGCTGATTACGGGAGCTTCTATTGTTTCTTCTTCTAAGATCTCTTTAGTTTTAACTTGAGCGTGTGTTTTTTTATGAAGTTGCTTTTCTTTATACTTACGTAGTTGACGCGCAATTTTGTCAGATACGAGATCAACACTAGCGTAAAGATTTTCACTACCTTCCTGAGCGCGAATTACTGTTCCATTAGCATATACAGTTACTTCTGCTTTGTGTTTATCAACAACGCGAGCATGACTATTTACAGATAAATGAACATCAATTTTTGTAGTGATATTCTGAAAATGTTTAACTGCTTTCTCTAGCTTCTGTTGCACATAATCATGAATTGAATCTGTAACTGTAATGTTATTGCCTTGGATCAAAAGCTTCATACTCTATACTCCATAATAGTAGAATGAAAATTCTATAGTTACCACCAAGCAATTTATCTCATTTTTTAACAATACAAACTTTGATCCCTAATATCTTAATTATGTTGTTAAGGAAAAAATTATCGTCGGATAAAATTGCTTACTTTTTGGCAAACCAGGGGGTAAAGCTACCTCTTTAGATGTTTAATAGGTTAAAAGTTGAACTAACAAGAATCAATCAGTTTTTATCTAATGAATTAAAGAGGAAACTAATTCAATGCTGCTCTTGCTCTTTTTCTTTGTTTCTGAGTTGATTGTAGCTGAGAGAATATGCAGGTAATTTACCATCTCAAGATTAGGTTGAATCAAACTTTAGTAGTAATTATTCTATAACTATAGACTAGCACTTTGTATATTCCGTGACATGGTAGTTTGATTTCTTTTGATGTTCTGTTACATTCATTGACATTTTGTAAGAATCTATTGAAAATAATATTCAACAAATGAGAAACTGTATTTTAGAAAATTTGGGAATTACACCCTATAAAGAATCCTGGGAATATCAACAAAAGTTAGTAACAGAAAGACTCAGTAATCCTGATTTGGAAGATCGTTTGATCTTACTAGAGCATCCCCCTGTATATACTTTAGGCACAGGAGCTAGTACGGAGTTTCTCAAATTTGAACCTCAAAATACCACTCACAAGTTGTATCGTATTGAAAGAGGTGGGGAAGTAACCTATCATTGCCCTGGTCAGTTAGTAGGCTATCCCATCCTGAATTTGCGCTATTATCAACAGGACTTGCATTGGTATCTACGTCAATTAGAACAAGTGTTGATCTTAGTATTGAGTAGATATCAGTTAAAAGGTTATCTGATACCAGGATTAACAGGAGTTTGGTTGGAAGGCAAAAAAATAGCTGCAATAGGAATTAAAGTGCGCCGTTGGATTACAATGCACGGTTTTGCTCTCAATGTTTGTCCTGACTTAAGGGGATTTCAAGAAATTGTCCCTTGTGGAATCATGGATAAGCCTGTTGGTAGTCTGGAGGAGTTTGTACCTGATATTACGATAGAGCAAGTTAGAAAAGATCTTGCTTTAGCTTTTGCAGAAGTATTCCCAGTAAATTTAGATGAAAAATCAACTTAGTGCCGAAGTTTTACAAAATATTCGTTTAGTTGCTACGGATATGGATGGAACTCTTACTAAACAAAGTAAGTTTACCTCTGATTTACTATTAGCTTTAGAATCATTACTTGATACTGATCTTGACCTAATTATCATTACGGGTAGGTCTGCTGGTTGGGTTAATGGTATTAATAATTATCTACCAATTCAAGGCGCGATCGCCGAAAATGGCGGGATATTTTATAACAAGAATAATCATAATTGGGAATTCCTGACCCAAATCAAAGATATAACTAGTCATCGCCAAGAGTTAAAGCAAGTTTTTCAATTACTTCAAAGCAAATTTCCTCAGATTGAAGAATCTCAAGACAATAGTTTTCGTTTAACTGATTGGACATTTGATATTGGAAATCTTAACTTAGAGCAACTCCAAGCTATGGAAAACATCTGTTTAGAAACAGGCTGGAGCTTTACTTATAGTACTGTCCAGTGTCATATCAAACCGCTACAACAAGATAAAGCCAAGGGATTAAAAAAAATTGTTAGTAAATATTATCCCCAACTACTTCCTGAACAAATTGTTACTGTGGGAGATAGTCCCAATGATGAATCTTTATTTAACTCGAATTTATTCCCTGTTTCTGTAGGAGTAGCTAATATTAAACATTACTGGAATTGCTTAAAATATCAGCCTACTTATATTACTAATCAACCAGAAGTAAGAGGATTTTGTGAATTAATCGACTTAATGAAAAAGAAAACAAGTTAAAAGAAACAATGAACAACTTATGCAGTTAAAGAATGTTCTGTGTTGGAAGTAGTAAAAATTAAGGGAGATTCTCCCATAAAGGATAAGTTAACCTTAGTTCCTATGGGGACGGCATTACGAATATTAGTTCTGGCGTGGAGTCTTTTCCCTGAAGGGGTTTCTAAACAGTAGTGATATTCTCTGCCTAAGAATTGTCTTTCTTTAACCACTACAGAAGAATTACTATCAGGAGTTAGAATAATATCTTCTTGTCGTAACATTAATTCTGCCCGATCTAGGCTCTGTATCTTAGTAGAATCTAAGTCACAAAGTTCTTCTCCTATGGCAATAGCAGATTTAGCCTCATCTGAGTTGAATGAAATTTCTAATTCTCCTATTTCTGTTCTCCAAAGCTTACCATCCCGTTTTGCTGGTAGAAAATTGGCTTGGGTAACAAATTCCGCCACAAATCGGGAACTAGGTTGAGTGTATATTTCTTCAGGGGTTCCCATCTGTTCAATTCGACCATTCCGCATCACGGCAATTTTATCGGATATAGCTAGAGCTTCTTCTCGATCATGGGTAACAAAAATAGCAGATGTGCCAGCAGCTTTGAGGATACGTCTAATCTCTTCTCGAAGACGATGACGTACTTGAACATCTAGATTGCTTAGAGGTTCATCTAATAGTATTAAATTTGGTTGGGGTGCCAATGCTCTAGCGAGAGCTACTCTTTGTTGCTGACCACCTGATAGTTCGTGAGGATAGCGATTGCCTAGTCCCCAAAGACCTACTAAATCCAAAACAAAATTCGCTCTTTGCTTAATTTCAGAGTCAGATAGGCGACCAACGCCTTTAAATTTGCCTCGATTATTATTTCTTCCTTTCAAGCCAAAAATGATATTTTTCTCGACTGTAAGATGAGGAAATAGGGCATAATCTTGAAATACCATTCCTGTGTGGCGTTTTTCTGGTGGCAAGGTAGTAAAGGCATCACTGACCAATGTGCCTTGAAGAAATATTTTTCCTTGAGATACTTTTTCAAAACCTGCGACTATTCTTAAAAGTGTAGTTTTTCCACAGCCAGAAGGTCCTAATAGCCCCAGCAATTCTCCCGATTCTAGGATCAAGCTAACATCGTCAACTGCTGCAAATTCTTGAGTCCTAAATTTTTTAGTGATATTCTCTATTTTAAGGATGGGGGATGATTCCATAGGGGTAAACTTACTCTAAAGTCAGAAATATGAAAAGATTGTATCAAGACGAGACTGGTACTTTTTAAGAATTGTTCTCAACAACTAATAAATAATATAGCATTAGTTGATTTTGCACTCTGTAAAGTATTGGATACATAAATGTGTCTATACTATAGAATTGAGCGGTAAAAAACTTTTTATTTGCCCCACAGGGTATGTCATTGTTAGATTATTATTTCCATAAGTAAGATTACAGAAAGCAATATTTGTGTCTAAGAGATTATCTCAATGGTCAGAAATTCTTTTTTCGGTTATGACCCAAGCTAAAGTAGAAAATTGGAACATTAACCTACTATCTTCTCAAAAAGTACTCCCCATAATCAAGAGAGGCTTGTTATTGCTGGGGATCATAATTTTCTGGTGCTGGAACTGGAAATTGCTACTAGCTATAGTTGTGGGGATAGGATTAATGTTGGTGGTTTATCTGACACACAGTAATTACTGGCATCAATATTGGGATATAGGTAAACGTTTATTTACTGGTTACAACCGTAAGTTGGCTCTAGCCGTTACTAGCGGTGGCATGGGTGCTTTTGTTACCTATATGATTGCTTCGATCTGGGCTGATACAGAAAATCATTGGTTAGCAACTGGCTCAATTCTACAAGGATTAGGTACTTTAGTAACTTTATTCCTCTTAGGTTGGCACTTCTGGGATGAAAAAAATCCCAAGCCAGAAGCCAGGTTTAACGAATTGTCTCAAGATTTAACCGTTCCAGATCCTTTGAAACGTTTGATGGCTATTCGACAATTAACTATTTTGGTATCAGATAGGAAGTTACCACAAAAGTATTATGGTTGGCTGATCGAATACTATCGTTTGATGCTATCTCAGCCTCAAGAAAATTTAGTTAGGGAGGCTTTATTGGACGGATTAGAAGCTTTAGATAATTCTTTTGTCAGAGAATCGAGAAAAAAACTCACTCCCATACCCTTGAATATGACTCGCTCCCGTAAACCTGTATATAAATCTTATTAGTTTATTGACGGAATTGCTGCCATTTTTGTACCCACTTAACTAATTGAGCATAATTCAGACGAGAATTACTGTCAGCCAATCCTAATAATTGTTCTAGCTGTTTCGAGTCTTTTCCTGTTGCTTGCCCCCATTCACTGAGTAATATTCCATCAGATATATTACCCTTACTTAACCCTAGGGAATGTTGTAATTGGGATTTTTCGTCTTTAGTAATTGTCTTGATCACAAAATCACTGCACTCAGCTTTTTCTAACACTCCTGCTAAGGCTTGGATATAAGCTTGACTATTATCTATTTGAGTTTTTTTGATCAGCGTCGGTTGTCCAAAACGACGCAATTTAAACACGACCGCAATTATAACCAAGATTATAATTTGAATGGTGATCGGTAGCCAGACAGTTTGACTCAAGTAGCTCAAAACATTATTTTGTTTAGTTTGGCTTTCTTTATTAATAACTTCTTGATCTTTGTAACCATGAAGATACTCATCAACCAGTATTAAAGAATTATGATTAACTAATTGAGCAAGAAACTGATAGTTATCAGGATTGCTTTGATAAGCATTGGCAGCAAGGTAAGGTGTAACTGCATAAATTATTTTTCCCTCACCAATATTTTCCTGCCAAACTATTGCCCCATAATCATCTTCTAAAATTGAGTTTTTAGGAGATTTTTTTCTGAGAGTTGTGGCAATTTTGATATCTAAGTTTTTATAGGATTGAGTGCTCTTAAAACTGGCAGCAGTAGCAGGAGCATTTGTTCCTAAAACTACCATAGTATTCCCTTCTTTAATCCATTTATTTTCCGTGTTAGACAACTGATGAGATTGCGTGATTTGAGGTGGTACGATTTTGATAAAACTAATTTTATTTTCACTATCTTTTAATTCTAAAAAAGGTTTTTGCCATCTTTCAATCTTAACCCCTTGCTCGATCATATATTGATACCAAGCTCCATAGCCATTGGGACTCTTACCAAAGGTAGAACCCGCTAATAATTTATTATTGCTTGGGGCAGCTAAAAGAGTTAGTACAATAGCGGCAGCAATTATAATAAATATAAATATCCACCATTTGTTGCGACTAATATTCATATTTGTTAATTATCTTTATTGGTAATTACTTGATAAGCATGTTCACATTGATCAAAAAGAGTAGCAGAAGGAAATAAGTCACTAAAGCATAATTTTTCGTGAGTTGAAAATAATAGTTGATAGGATAAGAATTGCTTTAAGTTTAACTGCTGAATTAATTTTAGATATTCCCCATCAGTACGACTAGATAAAGTATTAATTATTTCGCGATCGCTTAAATATTGTAATATGCCTTGATAGAGACAAAATATCCCTTGGCGATAGTTTTGTTCTTGATAATTTTGTCGCGCTTTAGTTAACCACTCTTGAGGGGATAATTGAGCTTGAATTTGATTGGGAAATCCTATTTGCGATCGCTTAAATTGTTGTTGCTGTCTGCGCCAATTATTGATTACAGGACGTAATAGTAGCCACAATTGCCAGGTCAACCACACTAATATAATTGTAATAAGTGACCATAAAATAAATTTGATCCCTAATCGGATTAAAGGGGAATCAAATATTGATAGATCGGGAGGATCAATTTCGATCTCAGATATTTTCAACTCCCACCACTCTTGTAATTGTTGTTTGCCCAACTCAAATTGCCAACCAGGACTATTTTCTTGAAAAGATACAGTAGACATATATATTAAATAATTTTTGATAAATTTAGTTGTAGCAATTTTATAAATAATAGGACACAATTATAATAATCTGAATCTGGTAACTAAAGACTTAGAAGGTTTTACTCAGGTTTTATCCCCACTCTTCGATAATGCTATCATAACCGAATTAATATTTATAATAATGCGTTTTTTTAACAGAATTAATCTAGAAACTCCCGAAAGTGTAGAACTAGAATATACTTTAGCGGGAATTGGCAGCCGTGCCTACGCATTAATAATTGATTACTTCGTCTTAGGTTTAATCTTAATAATATCAGTGATCATTGCTCTATTCTTGAGTTATCAAATAACGGAGTCGGATAATTCTTTATTAATAAATAACTCAGCCAGATTACTCCAATGGCTTTGGGCAATTGAAGCGTTAATCGCTTTTACAATTTATGTCGGTTATTTTGTAATTTTTGAAACTATTTGGCAAGGACAAACTATAGGCAAGAAAAAAGCTAAAATCAGGGTTATTTCTGATGATGGAAAACCGACTACTATTGGCAAATCAACCTTGAGAGCCTTATTAAGACCAATAGACGACTTATTTTTTATTGGAGTTTTTTTTATTGCTTTAGGGTACAGAGAAAAAAGAATTGGGGACTTAGTAGCTGGAACTATAGTAATACAGGAAGATTTTGTTTCCCATAAAAATATTAATTTTAAAGTCACAGATGAAGCACAAAAAGTAGCTCTTCAGCTAAAAATAGAAGCTGATGTTGCCAGACTATCTCCTGAAAATTTTTCCATACTACGTCGCTATTTACAAAGTAGAAATCAAATGATATCCGAAGCTAGACATAAACTAGCCCGTAAATTAGCTGAACAAGTCAAAAATCTGCTGGAATTAGAAGATTTGCCCCCAGACACTACCGCAGATTGTTTTTTAGAAGCTGTATATCTAGCCTGGTTGAGTGACAAAACTTAACTATTACACTAAGTAATCACTCTTATAATGTTTTACTTTTATTGCAATGACTAGACCTAAAAAAAATAATTGACTATGATTGATATCAGAAAGTTTAAATAACTTTCGTGGCAGATAAAACAGCCAAGTACAAATTACAAAACAAAGAGGTTAAAAAGCTGTTTCAATTTATATTCTGTCTATCGCCAAATAGCACTGTTCAAAGCGTAGTATCCTACTTTCTGTAGATGTGGCACTAGGGATAAAATGGTAGATTGCTTTTTAGATAAGTTATTTTACCAATTCCAAGTATTATTTATAGAGATTAAGAAAGTATGAGTTATGTCGTAAGTGAGCGGTGCTATTTGTTATGGTATGGAACAGTTGAATTATTGATAGTTAATTGCTAGAATCTTCATCGAAAAAAAAGTTAACTCCCTATCTTTTTCTCTTTCCTGCGATCGCAATTTTAACCTTAACAGTCTTTTTACCCGCTATATTTGCCTTTTCCTTAAGTTTTACCCAATATCAATCCTTCGACCTCAGCCAACCGCCTCAATGGATCGGATGGTCGAATTTTCAAAAGCTTTTTAGCGATCACGTTTTTTGGAAAACCGTAGGCAACACCCTGCTATATGTCATAGGTGTGGTACCTATTTTGGTCATAGTCCCCTTAATTTTAGCGATTCTGGTCAATCAAAAACTCAAAGGAATTTATTGGTTTCGTACCGCTTTTTATACCCCTGTTGTTATCTCAATGGTGGTAGCAGGGATTGCTTGGAAAGCTCTATATACCAGCAATGGTATACTCAATCAATTTCTCAAAACTCTGGGGTTTGAAACAGGAATTCCTTGGCTAACTAGCCCTAATTTGGCTCTATGGAGCGTCATGGTAGTTACCATCTGGAAAGGGTTAGGTTACTATATGGTAATTTATCTAGCAGGATTACAAGGAATACCTCCCGAATTGTATGAAGCAGCAGCAATTGATGGCTCCGATGGCTGGCGCAGACACCTAGACATTACCTTACCCTTGATGCGTCCCTATTTATTTCTGGTTGGTGTAATTTCTGCTATTTCTGCCAGTAAAGTATTTGAAGAAATCTACATCATGACTAGGGGAGAACCGCGCAACAGTTCTAAAACAGTAGTTTATTATCTCTATGAACGGGGCTTTTCTCAAAATCTAGACTATACTTATGCTTGCACCATTGGCTTAGTACTATTTATCAGCATTTTAACTTTATCAATTATTAATGCGCGGTTAAACAGCAATGACACAACAGGGTAAAACCGCTCGCCAGAGAGATCATCAAGCAAACGAGCGGACTTTTCTCGCTTGGCTTCGCACTTCGATTTCCTTAATTGGATTTGGTCTTGCGATCGCTCGTTTTGGTTTGTTTATGCGCCAGTCTCAGATAATAACAACACAAGATTTAGCTCCCAACCATTTCCTGGTCAATTCTGAGCTTTTAGGAATGAGTTTAATTATTGCAGGATTAATTATTGTGGGACTAGCAGCCTTACGTTACAACCAAGTTTATCGGCAAATCGAGCAAGGAAACTATCAACCCAGTAGATTTACCATTTGGCTGATTTCTGGAGTTATAGCCTTACTCGGTATTCTTAGCCTACCTCTAGTTTGGGGTGGCAGAAACTCTACACCCACAACCAAACCATCCCAACCTTCTGGTTATTTACCCAAAGGGCGTTATTAATAGTAGGGGCGCAAGGCTTGCGCCCGTAGCGAGTAGTAAGGAAAAACTCACTACTCATGTACGGACGTTTCATGTTCCCGAAGGGTGCGAAGCAACGTCCCTACTCACTACTCATTACTGCCATGGTGACTCCCAATAACAAGATTAATCCTCCTACTATTACTCCCATAGAGGGAATTTCTTGG
Organism: Xenococcaceae cyanobacterium MO_167.B52; assembly: GCA_030065315.1. Lineage (GTDB taxonomy): Bacteria > Cyanobacteriota > Cyanobacteriia > Cyanobacteriales > Xenococcaceae > JASJCP01. Next base: position 10,686 of record JASJDB010000113.1, read on the forward strand.
AGAATTATCCAGGCTAGGATACTAGAGCCTACAGGTTCAACTAAAATACACAAAGTCACTATAGTAGGAGATAACCAGCGTAAAGCCCAATTAAAGCTAGTATGACCAATTATTTGGGAAAATATTGCCATTAAGAAGCCATAAATATAAACTTCTTCAGGATAGCCTCCATAACTAGCACCAAATAAAACAGGAAGAGGTAATAAAATTAAGGCTGCGGTAGAATAGGCGATCGCAATATAACTAGTTAGACTTAATCCTTGTTGTTGTGCTTGTCTGCTAAAGATGATGTAGGAACTAGCCATTATTGCTCCTATTAAAGCTAAGATAGCCCCTAATAGGGAATTAGGATTATTACCCACACTGCTACTATCTGCCACTGCAATTAATACACTACCAAATAAAGCGATCGCAATTGCGATCGCTGTTTTGTAAGATAACTTTTCTTTAAACCACCAGCGAGAGAATAAAGCCACCCATATAGGATTAGTAGTAACTAAAGTAGTAGAAGCAGCTACAGAAGTAAAAGCTAAAGAACTAATCCAGGTAGCAAAATGAAATCCGAGACAGATACCAGCAGCAATAGCAAGATAATAAGTCTGGCTACTAACTTGTACTTGCTTTATCTTGCCCCAAGTGGGAAGTAAAATTAGAGCAGAAATAACTAGACGAAAAGCGGACAGAAATAGACTAAAACCGATAGTGTAGTTAGCTGCGCTATCCATTGCCAATCGAATGAAGATAGCAGCAGCAGATACTGCTAAAATACCGATCAATAAAACTATACTCAGTTGCCAAAGTTTAGGCTGCATCAATCACTTATTAGAATATGTCTCAACTTCCACCATTAAATACGGATACTATTTGGGCAATTTTAAACGAAGAAATTTCCGATGATCTAGTTAACCAACTAGTTTGGCACTATTTAGGTTATCGCTATGATACGGCAAGTCAAAGTTGGGACAATTCCCAAGTAGCAGCCGACTGGAAGGAAAGTTATCCTGAACCACCAGATTTTATCGAGAATCGCCCTCCGACAGTAAAACTAACCCGTTCTATCCCCAAGGAAAATAAACAATTACTCAAAGAAAAATTGGGTTTCAAAGGTTACAAAATTGGTGAGTTTACGCCCAGACATACTCGTCGGGCTACGGCTGCTAATTGGCTACTAAGCTATATGCTTACACATTCAATAATTGAAAATTAAAAATTACCAATTATCAATTATCCATTGATAGAAAAGTTATCAACTAATAACCCTGAATCAATCCCGTCATCTACTACATCCACTACTCCCACAGCGACAGTAAAAGTACCAGAACTAGTAAAAGTGTAAGAAAAGCTGGAATATCCTGTTTCTGACTGAAAGCTAGTCTCAGAATCCACAAAATCACTTCCAGTATCAGCTATTTCCCAAGCTGTACCTGGGGTAATGGAGACGAAAGCAAAATCATTAAAGATAGTATCAGGAGTGCTTTCATTAGTAATAAAGTTCCAATCAAAGCTCAAAGTATCCCCCGCAGCTACCTCAACGGTGCGCTTAATTGCTGAACCTTGAACTGTAAATCCATTGTTGAAAGTATCTAATTCTCCTGGCTGTAATCCCACAAAAACTTCTAAATCTAAATTATTTACTGCATTAGAGCCATTAGTTAAAAAGGCTTGTCTGCTTCCTTGTGTTGGCTCAATACCAAAATTACCTGTCTGAATCGTGACATTTCCCAATCTTTCCCATTCATCGAAATTACCTGTTTCAAATCCCCCATTAACTAAATTGTTTGGTGGTACTGCTATGGTCAGTTGGTAATCTCCTTGGACAAAACCTTCTCCACTTCCTTCTGTAAAGGGATCATAGTTGGAGTTGCCCAAACCACTTACTCCTGCATAGTAAAAACCAGTTTCATTTGCCTCGAAACTGATATAAGAGTCGGCACTAAAAGATTCATCTGGTGCTGGATCATTATCACTCACTGCAAGCTCATTCCCCTCAGAGTCAAAAACTCGCAATACAGAATTTAATCCAGAGCGGATGCCTGTATCAATATCGAGAGTTACTCGTTCCCCTGTTTCTAAGTGAAACTCAAACAAATCAATATCTTGGAAAGCAAAAATGTTAGGATTATCCCCAATTCTGCCTTGAAAAATGGCTGGTTGAGAACCTATAGTTGTGGATACTGCCTGATTAATGGTATCGTTTGGCTCAGGTACAGGTTGAGGTTGAACCGAAACAGAAGTATCTAACAATGCCTCAATTGCTCTATCTGCTTGAATTAAACCATAACCAGTTGCAGGGTCAAAACCCACATCAAACCCTGGGGTAAAAGGATCATCCATATCTAGAGCCGTACTCTCTAGGGTTTGGTAAATAGTTTCAGGACTAGTGCCTGGCGCAGCTTCTAGCATTAAAGCTGCCACCGCAGCAGCATGGGGTGCAGCAGCCGAAGTACCAAAGAAATTGGGAAAACCATCCTCTTCTCTATCTCTGGGATTATCAGGTGCAAGGGGAAAAAAGGTTGTATTACCACCATCTGGCGCAACAATGTTGATTTTTTCCCGTATTTCAGGAGTAGATAAACGATTGCCAGCAGTATCGAATAAAATTGGTGTTCCCCCTACAGAGGAAAAAGGTTGTAATCTTGCTGGATTAATTCCAAACTCTGGGGTATTTTTATAGAATGCTGCTCCTACACTTTCAGCACCATTAGCATTGCTATGACCATAGGTTGTGGAACTCTGGGTATCATACTCGTTGACAATAAAATCACTACTACCAAATCCGACATACTTAATAAATCCAGCTTCAGCACCAGCAAATTGGGAAATAGCTAGATTAAACTGATCTGTCCCAAAAGAGCCATCGTTAGTGAATCCCAGTGTTTCTACAGCATCTTGACCAAGATTATCAGTGAACCCTCCAGTTATTAAGTTAGTTCCCGTCTCATCAAATAGCAAAATATCCAAGTCATTGGGAGAGCCAGCCCCACCACTAACGGAAAAGAAAGGGGAATCCCACTGGAAAGAAAGAATTATCGTACTACCAACAGGAATAGTCAGGCTCTGGAAAATATCTACTCCCGCTCCAGGATCAAAATCGTGGAATTGACCACCAAATAAAGGGTCTAACTGACCGCTATTGTTAAATTCACTTTCATAAGAATTGCGACTACTATTACCCGCCGAAGCAAAATAAGCCACACCATCTGCTACTACTTGATCTACTGCTTGGGCAATAATTCCGTCTTGGAACATTGGCTCATTCGAGTAACCAATGTCATCAACAATTACATCACTACCAGCTTCGGCTAATTCAATAATGCCATTGGCAAAATTTGCTTGTCCCAACAATGCTGTGTGAAATGCCAACTCTGCACCAGGAGCTACATCGTGAATCAGTTGAGCCATAGCTCTACCTTCATCAATACCAGGAAAAATTGGATTGTTTTCTGGTATGTCTTGTAATACATTGACGGGAATATTATTCCCCAAAGGATTATCCGTACCAGGGAGATCACCAGTAAGAATGTCAGCAGCAGCACCACCTAAATTGTCATAGCTGTCTGACAAAATACCGACAGTGACTCCTGTACCATCAAGCTCAAAGCTAGTACGAGCAATATCAGACCTCATAGCAACATCTGCCTGAGTGGTTGTAGTTCCTACATTAGTGAAGTGTAGTGTAGGTCTGGCAAATTTGAGGCTATCTAATTTTGCCATTGCCTCAATTGCGTCCATTGACATAAGACCTGATACTGTATTGCCAAAAACCGCCCCGTGTTTCAATCCTAAAGCTGTTAAATCCCCTAGTAATTCTTGACCATCTGTAGTTGCATAGGCATCTATGACAATTTCTTGTGGTTCTGATGGGAGCAAGAAAGAACTTGAAGTTGGGAAGTTAGAAGTTACTGTGGAAAGTACAGCTAAATCTAAGCCTACTTTGTTAATTAGGGGGTCAAACTTTAAATCCAACCAAGAAAATTTAACTTGAGGATTTTTTGTTGGCTGGTCAAAATCGATATCTGTAATTAGTTCCAGAAGACTTTGGTTAATATCATCATCATCATCTTCTTCCGTCTCTAGAGAATCGTCATCTGAGGTGAGAGCCAAATTGCTTGTTGGCTCACTCCTATCTGCTTGGTTAGGCAAATTATTGCTGCTTATGCTAGTATTTTCTAACTTCAGAAGTTCCTCGATTTTGACAAATTTATGCCCCAATTCTGGAAGAATCTTATCAGAAATAAGCGATCGCTCTTTCTTAAAGGCTGATAATAAATCACTCAATCGGAATTGCTGAATATTAATCATCAAAATTATTTTGTAACTTAAAAAAAATTAACAAATATAAGTCTAGTGAAAACT
>JASJDB010000114.1 GCA_030065315.1 Xenococcaceae cyanobacterium MO_167.B52
ATTACCACTCTTACCAAAAGAATGGCAGAAGATTTGAGTGAGTATTTTAGTGAAAGAGATATTAAAGTTCAGTATCTCCATTCCGAAATTAAAGCTATCCAAAGAATTGAAATTTTACAATCTTTGAGAAAAGGTGAATTTGATGTTTTAATTGGAGTCAATTTATTAAGGGAAGGCTTAGACTTACCAGAAGTATCTTTAGTTGCTATTTTAGATGCAGACAAAGAAGGTTTTTTGCGCTCTGAAAGTTCCATAATTCAAACTATTGGTAGAGCAGCACGTCATGTTAGAGGTCAAGCTATATTATATGCAGATAACCTAACTAAAAGTATGGCAAAAGCCATCGAAGAAACAGAAAGAAGACGTAATATTCAGATTGCTTACAATAAAAGACATAATATTACACCCAAACCAATTACTAAAAAATCAGATAATTCAATATTAGCTTTTCTTGATATTTCCCGTCGCCTCAACAGCGAACAATTAACCGAAATTTATGAAAAATCTGCTGAATTACCTTTAGAAAAAATCCCAGAATTGATCGAACAATTAGAAGCGCAAATGAAAGAAGCTGCCAAAAATCTTGAATTTGAAGAGGCTGCTAAATATCGGGATAGAATTCATAATTTACGCAGTAACCTATTAGGAAGATGAACCCCGTAGCGATTGTCTTGAATATCAAGTTATTGATGCTGTTTAACAAGGCGATCTCTTAATCATAAGTCTTAAGGAAAATAACGATAAAATTCTTTTCGATGCAGAACACGCATTATTTCTACTTTATCACTATTTACTTCTATTCCCATACGATAGTCTCCAACACGAATGCGATATCTATTAGACGAGCCTTTTAAAGCTTTAACATTCTTCAAATCTTTCAATTCTTTGGTCTTAGGGATTATTTCAAACGCAAGTTCCATAATTCGCTTATATGCAGCGTGTTTTTTTAATTTTTTCAAATCTTTTACAAATAATTGGCGGTATTCGACTTGCAAGTTATTCCTCCAAATACTTTAATGCTGCTTCGCGATCTAACAAAGGAGTTTGCTTTGCCTCATCCATAGCCTTATTAAGACAGTAATCCTCTAATTTTTCTGATAATTCTGCTAGAGAAATCTCTTCTTCAGCAAATAACTGCCTCCAAAATTCAATTGGTATTACAATCGCTTTTGGTTGACCATTTTTATCAGTTAAATACTCAATTTCAGACATATAATAAATCCCAACCCAATTAATTTAAGTTTAGCTTTATTCTGACAAGGATAATTAATCACCCTAACTTGACACTGATAGCTATTAACTAATTAACATTTCATGAAAATAGTTTATACAAGAAAAAAGATCAAACTAATTGATAATTAATAATTTTAAGTATGGTGGGCATTGCCCATCCTACTTTATAAAACTTAGAATTTAATTCTCAGAGGAAAGAAGATTACCAGGTAGTTGTATTTCTGCTAAATCAAATCCGAGTACCTCGATCCAAACCTTAGCACCACACCTTAAAGGTTTTTCTGGTTGATAAACAATTCGACAGGGATAAGGTATTTCTAACCTATTCGCATATACTTTTTGTTTTCCTCTAATCACAATTACAGGTTTTCTGTCTTTGACACCCCTTTTGTTATTTTGTTTGATGTGATTGCCATTAATATGAATTATCGTTTTTTTTTGATTTCGCTTTTTTCCAGTATTGCTATCTTCTTGAGTTTTCCAAGTTCCCCGTCTTCCTCTTGTCCCAGGAATAATAGTCGGTAAACCATCAAACAGAGGAATAATCCAACAACGACCAGACTTGTAGGCACCCACGACCCTTCCCTGATTAAGCAGAATCAGTAATCTTCTGGGGGGAATCCCTAATAATTCAGCAGCCTCAGTAGTGTGAATATACATGGAACATTTGGTTATAGAAATAGATTATTAATCTTATAGTACTTAATATTTAGGTACTATAAATAATTTATCTACCAAGAATTTTCTCAAAGATTAAGCAAATGTAACAAAATGCAAAGTATAATGACTGAGTCAAGTAACAAAAGTTGTAGAGAATAGTAATTTTAAATGCGTGTTGCGATCGCTGGAGCAGGTTTAGCTGGATTAGCTTGTGCTAAGTACTTAGTAGATGCAGGACATACCCCTATTGTCTTAGAACGCCGTGACGTTCTAGGTGGTTTGGTTGCTGCATGGAAAGACGAAGATGGAGACTGGTATGAAACAGGGCTTCACGTCTTTTTTGGAGCGTATCCGAATATGCTCCAATTATTTAAAGAGTTAGGTATTGAAGAGAGATTGCAATGGAAAGAGCATACCTTGATCTTCAATCAGCCAGAAAAACCTGGAACTTATTCACGCTTTGATGTTCCCGATATCCCTGCTCCTTTCAATGTCATTACTTCTATCCTCCGTAACAATGATATGTTGACATGGGAGCAAAAAATTCGTTTCGCTGTGGGATTATTACCAGCCATTGTCAGAGGGCAACAGTACGTCGAAGATATGGATCAATACAGTCTTTTAGAATGGTTGAGAAAGCAAGGTATTGATGACCGAGTCAATAGCGATATTTTTATTGCAGCTTCTAAAGCCTTAACCTTTATTGACCCTGATGATGTTTCTGCTACTATCCCTTTAACTGCTCTTAACCGCTTCTTAAAAGAAAGGTACGGTTCTAAGGTGGCATTTTTAGATGGTTCCCCCACAGAAAGATTGTGTCAACCAATGGTAGATTACATCATAGAACGAGGTGGAGAAGTTAGACTGAATGCACCACTAAAAGAAATAGTAGTTAATGAAGACGGAACAGTTAAAGAATATCTGCTTAGAGGTTTAGATGGAGCACCAGACGAAGTAATAACAGCAGATATTTATGTTTCTGCCATGTCCGTCGATCCTTTGAAAGTAATGCTACCTCAACAGTGGCGCGAAATTGACTTTTTCCAAAAACTAGATGGCTTAGAAGGGGTAGAAGTAATCAACCTACACCTCTGGTTTGACCGCAAGTTAACTGATATCGATCAGTTACTCTTTTCCCGTTCCTCTCTTTTAAGCGTCTATGCGGATATGAGTAATACTTGTCGTGAATATGCCGATCCTAATAAATCCATGCTGGAATTAGTTTTAGCACCAGCCAAAGACTGGATTAGCAAATCCGATGAGGAAATTTTAGCAGCCACAATGGAAGAGTTACAAAAGTTATTCCCGCAACATTTTACTGGGGAGAATCAAGCTAAACTCTTAAAATCCAAAGTGGTAAAAACCCCACGCTCAGTCTATCGTGCTATTCCAGGTAGACAAGCTTACCGCCCAACCCAAAAAACCCCCATTAATAACTTTTATCTTGCAGGAAGTTATACTATGCAAGAGTTTCTTGGAAGTATGGAAGGAGCGGTGCTCTCTGGTAAACTAGCTGCTAATGAAATCACTAAGGATTATCCTGCTATTTCATCAGATAAAAAAACTATGGTAGCAACAGGAACTTAGAACCTATCTGCTCCAAATCGACCCATCCAATGAGACAATGCTGATAAACTTGTAGAAAATCTTTGATTTTTCTACTTTACTGCCCTAACAAGAGTGTTTCTGCTTGCTGTTGAATGCTGCAAATATCCAAACCCAAACCGAAACCAAATCTAATATCCGTTGCCGAGTCTTATGAGTACTGCCGTAAAATTACGGCAGATTATGCCAAAACCTTTTATCTCGGTACCCTGCTAATGCCTAAAGAAAAAAGTCGGGCAATCTGGGCAATTTATGCTTGGTGTCGTCGTACTGATGAACTGGTAGATGGAGCAAAAGCTCGATATACAACAGAGGAAACCTTGGCAGAATGGGAACGCCAACTAGAATCCATTTTTGCCGGGCAACCGATTGATGATACGGATGTTGCCCTTGCTGATACAGTAGAGCGATTTCCTATGGACATTCAACCCTTTCGCGATATGATTGCGGGGCAAGGGATGGACTTATATCGTAACCGCTATCAGACTTTTGAAGAATTAAAACTCTACTGCTATCGAGTTGCTGGTACAGTAGGATTGATGTCCAACGCAGTTTTGGGTATTGGTCATTGTAATACTGCCGTGCCTTGGGAGCGCGATCGCAAAATTTATGATCCAACCAAAGAAGCTGTAGCTTTGGGCATAGCAATGCAGCTTACTAATATCTTACGAGATGTGGGAGAAGATGCTCAAAGGGGTCGAATTTACTTACCCCTAGATGATTTAGCAGCCTTTGACTATACAGAGCAGGATTTATTAGCAGGAGTCAATGACGAGCGTTGGAAAGCAATGATGGCTTTTCAAATTAAACGAGCTAGACAATATTATCAAGATGCAGAAAAAGGCATCAAGTATTTAATTAGGGACTCTCGTCTACCAGTATGGGCTTCTCTCATGCTTTATCAAGGAATTCTAGGGGCGATCGAATATAACAATTATGATGTATTTAATAAGCGGGCATTTGTTTCCAAACCCATGAAACTAGCTGCTTTACCTATTGCTTGGTTAAGAGCGCAAGCTTTGTAATTATCACCTAAGGGAGTACTGAATTACTCTCCCAGCAAGAATTTCTAGAAATGTAACTCAACGTATTAGAAATTGGGCAGATTAAGACGGAATGGGAGAAGTATTTGATTCTTCTATTCCTCATGGTGTAGAAAACCTAGTTATACTAACGGGATTTACTGTTGCTAAACTAACAATATTTAAAACTTAAGTCGATACTCAAGTCTAATTTCAAAAACTTCTTTAGTATTATTAGCTGCCGTGTTATCACTGTTTGGACTAAATAGTTTAGGGTCATAGATACTTCGTAAAAATAAATTACCATTTAGACTGTAGATTGCTTCTATGTAGGGGAAAACTCGAAGATACTCTAATCCTAGATTTTGTCCCTGATTTAGCACAAAATCATTTAGTCGGTATAGGTATTGTCTTGCCAGAGGATTAATTACAAATTGATTAATTCCTAACTGTAATAATTCTGCACTGTTACTATGACTAACTTTTTCAGTAAAAGATAGAAATTGATTACCCAAAAGACTCATGATTTCTGTTTCACTACGTTCTGGGGTGCTAGAAAGACTAATCGCTGGAGAATCCAGTAAAGCAGGATTTTGCAATGTCTCGTCTTGGTCGCGATCGCTTCTTGAGTTAAAAGCTGTAAGATTAATACAATTAGTTAATTTTTCTAGTTCAGTTGTAGAGTAAGTATAATTCCCCGTAGGTGGCAAATTATTAGGGCGAATATTGCAGTTATCTAGTTTATCATCGGGAATTACTGGCAATATCTCTTCAACTTTTCCATCAATATTGAGTCGAATATCAATTGCTCGAGTTTTTTGCACACTGGTAATGTCATCAGGGATTTCATTTCTACCTGATTCTAATATTTTCGAGGAAGTAGAAAATAGAGAACTCTTGTTATTCACCTCTTCTACAGATGAGCGTAGCTGTATATTAAGGTAGGGATTGGTAATATCAGCTTCGGGAGTGAAAACAATTACATTATCTCGACTTCTCGTAAGAGAAAAGCTATTACTAACCCAGTTTACATATGCTCTCACCAATTTTAGTGTTCCTTCTCCTTTCAATTGACTAATATTGTTGAGAGTCCCATTAAGATTGAGATTACCACTAACAGCAAAATTGTATAAGGGTTCTTCTTGTAAGGTAAATTGATCTAATTTGACTAAAAAGTCTTGAGCAAATATGGGAAAACTAGTATTGGAGTTTTGATTACTATTGTCTTTGATAACTTTGGAGATAGTATTTCCATTTTTACTCTTGGGAAGAAAAAATCTACCATCTTTTAAGGCGACTTCACCGCCAATTACAGGTTTAATTGCTGCTCCTGTCAAAATTATATTACCAGCGATTTCACCTCTATATAATTCTTTAAGTTCAATTGCTCCAGGGGGAATATTAATCGTTAAGGGATTTTCGAGATTGTTAACGGCATAGAGAAGGGGAACAGTTCCTGTTGCAGATAAATCTTTGCTTCCTAAATTTCCCTTCAGGGTTTCTACATTAATTAGTTGATTATCGAGAGTAACTTTACCAGTAGCGGATATAGTTTCTTGAATGATGTTAGTTTTAAGTTGCGCTTGATCAAGATTGACCTCTCCTATTGCTCTAACATTGTAGAGAGGAGCATCTCTATTTAAATCAATATTTGCTGTAGCTGATATATCTGCATTGGCTTCTCCTCCAACCCAAGTTAAGTTATTTTGGGTTAATGCTCCCAATAAATTAAAAGCTTCTGTGTTTAGTTTCACCTCTGCTGTTAACTGGTCATTTATTTGGGGTTGAATAGGATAGGGTACAGTAGCAGCAATTTCTATTGATTCTGGATTGGTCGTATTAAAGTTAAGTTTCTGATTTTGATAGATATAATTTCCTGTAATTTTTTCTAGTAAGTTTTGCTGGTTAAATGTAGTGTCAGCAAAAACTATGTTTCCTTGTACTTTAGGTTGGGAAAGTGTGCCTGTAACTGTCCCTTCTGTACTAATTTTTCCCGTTACATCTACAGGGATGGTGACAAACTTGGAAATAATGTCAGTAGTAAAATTATCTAAATCAAAAGTAGCATTTTGCTGATTGGGTGATAATATTCCCTTGACCAATAAAGTTGCATCTTCTACTTGTAGCTTAGCAATGTCGAGATTTAAAACATTATTTTGTACTTCACCTTCCAACCGAATCTGAGGAATATTAATGACTTGGAAGTTTTGTTTGACTACACCCTCAGCAGGAATTACGTTGATTGCAGTATTTTGAGGGTTCCATATCCAATCTTGAGCCTCTATATTGAAGTCTATCTCAGGATTATTAATATTTCCTGCAATTAAAACCTCTCCTCTATAACCTCCTCTGATATCTAGTTGAGTAAGAAAGCCAGAAGTATGATTTTTTTTAGCTGTAGCTTGTAGCTGTTGTTCGATTTGTCTAAGTTTTTCTAGTTTCAGACGAATTGACTTTCCTACTGTCGTTATATTTTGGGTTTGGATAGCTTGGGATGAAACTGGTGAAGGATTATCAAACACATTTATTACATCGGCAAGGGTGTACCAATAGAGAGTAGTTAAAATATCCTGGATGTAAGCTTGAGGAATATTTAATTTACCTTGAAGATTGCCCGAATTTAAGTCGATACTACCATTAAAGTTATATTCACTATTTTTCACAAGTAAGGAAGCATTCTTAACTTCAGCAAAGTTGCGCTCTACATTGTAGTCAAAATTAGCAGCCAATTTTTTGGCTTCAATATATCCTACTCCTAGTCTTTCTATGGCAATATTTCCTTTTGTGCCTAAAGAAAAAAGATTTATTTCTACATCTCCTGTTAGGGTTCCTTTCACTGGAGAATCTAACCCCCATGGTTTAACTGGAGTCACATTTAAAATAGTTAGGGGGAAGTTAGCAATATTGACATTGAAGAGATCTCCTCTACGATTTCCTGTGGCAATAATAGAATTGTTTTGATTTTTAACACGGAAAGTGAGACTCGTAGGAACATAGGAAAAACGGCATCTATCACTGACACAAGGTTCAGCAGATAGTGATATGATATCTTCCTTCCCTTGAATTGCCAGAGTCATTTTTTCTTCGGGATTAATGTTAACTTTTCCTGTCATTACAGGCTCAAAGATAGTATTATTAACTGCTAAATTTTTGAGAGTAATATCTCCTATTAAGAATAGGTTTCCTGGTTGACTAGGATTAGAAATTAGATTTTTTCCTTGTAAGTTTCCTCTAAATTCTGCTTGACCTAAGATATTAGGAATAGTAGCTAAGGATTGCTGATTATTAGGAATCAAATCTGGTAAAGATATATCATTAAAATTGAGTCGAGTATTTATTGCTAAAGCTGCACTGGCGATATCAGGCTTATTTTGTAAGTCGGATAAGATAATATTTCCCTCAGCCTTCAGATATTGTTGCCCTGTGATAATAGTAATTTGATCTGCTTTAATAGGAAGATTCTTTTCTTGAGTAATTAGAGGTTGAATATCACCTGATATCTGAATATTAGTATCAACAGGTTTTAAATTTGCGGGAAGTTGAGGAGATAGTAAAGAGGGTGATAGACTATTTCCCTGTATATTGGCTTGCCATTGATTATTCTCTAAACTGACTTGAGTTTTAACTGTGCCTTCTGCCAATAATAAATTCGTATTTATCCGAGTTTTAACCTTACTAAGATCGGGTTTTTCTTTGAGTAAGGGGGCAATCTTGCTGACAAAGTCTATCCTACTAGATTGAATAGTAATAGGAGTTGGTAAGTTAGAAATATATCGGTCTAAAACAATAGTTTCAGTGTTAGCTTGAGCAATAATTTCTCCTTGATTCAAACTACTATCTATGGTGACAGAATTATTATCAAGCTCCAAATTAATATTAGCTGTACCTTGAATTTTGTCTATTGCAGACTCTTCTAGTGTTCCTGATAAAGTAGTAGTAGCATTATTGACCGCAATGGGACGATTTAGATCAATTCCTGCTAGTGGTAATTGGGATAAAAAAGAATTTAATTCTATCCCATTAGCTGTAATTATAGTTTCCCAAGTTTTATCTACTAAATTGCTCTTACCTTCGACATCAATTCTACCTTTTCCTATTTTTAACAGTGTATCTTCTAACAGAATATTGTTTTTAGCTAAAACTATTTTTCCTTGTCCGTTGATGGTTTCTCCCAAAGTATTAGCTTCGGCAATACGCCATTGTAAAAGTATTTGAGGTTCCTTGATTGTCCCTGTAATTGTTCCTTTACTAATCAAATTTCCTACAGTTATGTTGCCAGGAAATTGATAATAAGGTTTAACTATCTCCACTGTTGGTAAGTTGGCTTGAAAATTAAAACTTACCGGCATTTTTGTCAGATCAATTTCTTGACCATGTTTGATATTTGTCCCAATTTCTCCTGTAGCAGTAATTAATCCTCCTACTGTGGGAACAATTTGTAACCTTTCTAGGGTAAACTTGTCTAAGTCGCCTTTAAAATCAGCAGCTATAGTTTTAAAAGATTGTTTATCTATAGTTACAGATTTAGTATTTTGAATACTTCCTGTAATCTGAGGTTGCTTGATATCTCCTCGTAATTGAATCTTCCCTTCAACTCCTCCTGTAATGGGTACTGGTAACTCTGTAGCGAAAGTTTTGGGTAAAGTAGCTAAATCTAGGGGAAGAATTACTATATCTAAATCATATCCTTGTTGTAAATCGATGGCTCCTGTAACTTGAGCTTGGATGTCTTCTACTGTAGCTTCCAAAGACTTTACTTTAACGTCTTTTCCACCAAACCGTAACCAAGAGTTGGCTTTTATATCTCTATCTGCAATTTCTCCCCTAACATCCCCTATTTTTAATGTGCCTTCAATATTAGCAGCAGTAAACTCTGCCCAAGAAGGAATATTTACATCTAAGTTAGCATTAACTACTCCTTGGCTGAGATTTACAGGAGAATTGGGCACTAAACTAACAATATCAGTTAAAGCTAAATTATTAATTAATAACTTAGTTTCTGTTGCACCTGTTGCTAAAAAAGTTTTCCCTTCAATTGTGGCTTTAGCTTTCTCTATCTTCGCTGCTAGATCGTATTCTATCTGTCCTTTATTGTTAGAATTGTATCTTCCCTCTCCATCTAATGCTATTTTTATTAAGGATTTTTGGTAAGGAACAACCTGAATATCTCCCCCTACGATATTAGCCTTTATATCGTAGGATAAAAAACTTTCTAACCCATCTTTTCCTTGGGGTAAATCTAAATTTAACCATAAACCATCTGCTTTTTGTTCTAAATATACTTTAGGGTTTAAAAGAGTAATATCTAAAACTAAAACTTGACGAAAGATAACAGGAAAAATATTGTAGCCAACTCTAATTTCATCTATGCTGACATGGTCTCGATCTGTTTCAGTAGCAGGAAGATAACTAGAATCTAAAGTCACCCCCGTTAAAGAAAAACGTTTAACTTTCCCTACTTCTATAGGACGATTTAGAATTTTACTTCCTTGAGATTCTATAATCGAAGGAAGATTTTGTCTTACCCAAAAATCTAAACCTCCATAAGCAATTACACTTATTCCAGCGATCGCAGATAAACCCAAAATTTTCTTTTTAGAAGGCTGTAAAAGCTTTACTAACCAATGCTTTTGAGGCTCAGGAGGTTCAGGGTCGGGGTCTGTAGAATTGTTGATTAACTTAGTCATCCTGGAAAATCATACGAGAAAAGACAAGCTAGTAACTTGAGTAATTGATCACTATCCTATCAATAGCAATAGGTATTAATTTAGTTCTAAAGATAGAATTTTGTTACTAAACTTTAGGAACTATTTATTGAGAAAATACTTCTTTACTTATAGCAAGGATAAATACCTCTACAAAAAAAGTACCTGTTATGACTAGTCTTTTCAGCTAAAAATTCTTATTTTGGGTGAATAATTATGAAAACTGCTAAATCATTGCTCTCGTCTCTCATTTTAGGTATTGGTCTAACTTTGGGAATGAGTACATCTGCTATTGCTTATCCTAAAAATCATAATGTCAGATTATCAGGAGTTAGGGTAGTTTATCCTGGTCGTTATTCTAATGTAACTCCTCGATACTATCGCAATTCCTCTCGTTATAACTCCCGTTATAACCGCAATTACGATAGAAAGTATTATGGAAGAGGAAGAAATTACTATGATGGCTATTACAGGGATTGTCGATATGGAAGAAGGAGAAGAATAGGAAGAAGAAGAAACATCACAATTATCGACGCTCCCATACACAGAAACAATCTTTCTTTTCCCAATTACATTAAAGTTCGTACAATCAGATAAAGAAAATTCCACAGGAGGAAAGACTGGTCAATCTTGCTAAGATGAAAGTAAGTTATTACCATTGGATTTTAAGCAAAAAACTGATGAACCCTTTATTCGCAAAATTATTCCGAGTAATTTATCGTAAAGAACCAGTATCTGGGTTCATACTTCTATTGGGTATAACTGATGCTCTTCTTGGTAGCTTTCAAGGACGGTGGAGCTTGTTTTCTCTAGGTCTAGTTATTGTCATCACAGCAGTTTTAATGCGATGGTTACAAGGTCAGAGAAGTGTTTCCACTGTTCCCAAGAAATCTGCTCGATATCGCTTACCCCCTAGTACCGCAGCCATTCCTTTACCTCCTTTGACCAACAAGAAGCATTACAGGTAAAGCTGATTCATTACAATAGAATTACCAAAAGCCTCTTCTGCCACTGGGTAAAACAGTTGTCCAATTAGTTTTTGCCTCTTGTAATTGTTCTTCTGTAATAATTGCATTGGTTAAGTTCGCTCCACAGAGGTTTGCTCCTTTTAATTTAGTCGCGTCGAAATTGGCATGAGTAAGATTTGCACCTCTTAGATCTGCACCTTCTAAATTAGCCGAACTAAGATAAGCTCTACTTAGGTTAGCGTTTCTCAAACTAGCTTGTCGCAAATCACAATTATTGAATTTAGTAGAACTTAAATCCGCATTTTGCAAATTAATTTTAATCATCCGAGAACTATTAAATTTAGTCCCTGATAAATTGGCTTTTTCCAGGTTTTGGAGACTAATATCTTTATGGGAAAAATCTCTTCTGCCTTTGGCATAATAGCTTAATAGAGTATCTTTATCAACCTTGACAGGCTTAGATGGTTCTCTAGAACCTCTGCTGTCTTGAGAGTTATTGCGGGAATAACTTCTTAGAGGAGTTCGAGAACTACGACTTGAGGTGGAATTACGGCTTTGATTTCTTCCAACTTGAGTTCTACTACTAGTATTTCTAGAGGAGGAGTTTCTTCTGCTAGAAGTAGAATTAGCTTGGGTTCTATTTCTGCTACTTCTAGAGTTAGAAGTAGGAGGAACAGTTCTCCTGGCGGAGGTACGAAGACCTCCTCCCCCTCTTAAACCCATACTAGTATTTCCTATATCCTGATTCATGCCAGAAAACATATTGTCGGCTAAGTCTTCGATATGGTTGGCGATATCCATGGCATCTAAGACTTCATCGGCAGTTTTGTAGCGATTTTTAACAGACACTTCCACCATCGCCAATAAAATGTCAGCAAATTTATCACTTACATCAATATATTTAAACCAGTCTATTTCTCCTGTAAGAGGGTCAGAATCCATGTTTTTAGGAGCTTTACCCGACATGAGGTACATACAAGTAACTCCCAAGGCATACACATCACTGGCATAGACAGGACGCATTGCTAGTTGCTCTGGCGGTGCGAAGCCTGGAGTACCTACAGCAAAAGCTGTTAAAGCGGTTTGATCACCATTTCCAGCAGCGATGGTATTGACTTGATTTTTTACAACTCCAAAGTCAATTAAAACCAATTTATTGTCAATTTCGCGACGAATGATATTAGCAGGTTTAATGTCACGATGAATTACTTTTTTGCTATGAATATCCTTGAGGATTAGTAAAACTTCTTGTACAACTTGTTTAACTTGCGCTTCATTCAATACGCCATTTTTTTTTATTTCTTGTTGTAGATTATTGCCTTTGACAAATTCTTGAACTAGATAAAATTGCTGGCGGTCTTCAAAATAGTCTAACAAGCGAGGAATTTGAGGATGATTACCAACTTTTCCTAAAGTACGAGCTTCTCTTTCAAATAACTCTCTTGCCATGGATAGGAAATTAGGATTATCTGTATTAGGACGTAATTGCTTAATTACACACAAAGGATTCCCAGGAAGAGAAATATCGGCAGCTAAAAAAGTTGCACCGAAACCACCTTTTCCCAGACCTTTAACCAAGTGGTAGCGATCGCGTAATAGGAGTTTTGATCCACAAGCTTTACATCTTTTTGCTTTTGGATGATTTATAGGTTTAGGACAGGATGGATTTAGGCAGTAGCTCATTCAAAATACCTATTAAGGCTCTGTCAATAAATAGAGTTAGTTGTTCTTAAATAAAGCTAAATGGTGGTGTTCCTAAGTTAAACTCTGAAAATTTAGCTATCTAAAAACAGCATATCCTATATTTTTTTAATCGTGTATTTTTAGAACTTATTACAGTAAATATGATGAGAGGTTTAAAAATTATCCTATTGAATTGTGGTGATAAACTTATTGGTTATTCAGTAAAAACTATTAAGTAAAAAGCACTAATTATAATTTTACGATAATCTTATCCAACATTACTACTCTTGTTATAAGTAATAACAACTATAGGTATTATTTAATCTTAAATACTAAAGTAATACTCCTAGTTGTCATAAATAAGACTAATATGTTTTCCTGACTCAAAAAATCCTCTTCGCCACAGCACCATACTAGACCGTTTCGTTTGACGCAAGATGGGGAGAGGGAGGGGTCAGCATAGACCTCTGGAAACCATATAAAACTCCAGTACAAGAACTGATTCCTAATAGATCCCTAAAGGGTATATCCGCTTGGTTGGGATTGGGTTAAAGCTGCGCTCATCAATGATTGGAAACTGATTGATGATGTTTGCTTCAGTCGAAATTACGACCCTTCCCCCGCAATGGCATCCCGCAAACAGCACGAAAAACGTCTCTATCAATTGGAATTTCAGCTACAAACTTATACTTGTGCTGTCTCATAAGTTTTGTCAGTCAACCAGGTAAAATCCTTATCAGATTTTCTTTTGTGGAGAGTTTGCCAAGATGCCATCGCCTGATAAAAAACTTCACTTGATCGCTTTTGTGAAGACTTTTCTCGATTAGAATCAGTTTTTAAAACAACTGATTCTCTAATTTACTTCAGCAATTGTTTTAATAATTTTAGTTCTAGCAATCGCACGCTTTAACATATCATCACTTTCTCCAGATTGTTCAAGCCAAGCAAAAAAACGCTGAACACCATTTCTCGTCGAAGTATCATCACGACAATTTGAAATTAATATTAATTGAATTTTATGTATATGTTCTACTGCATAAATACCAAAAGGTGGTGATACAATCATTATGTCAGAGCAACCAATTAATTTTCTTGTTTGTGCTTCAGTTACTTTTCCATAGGAAGCAATTAAATGTACTATTCCAACATATTTATCTTCTAAAAATTTATGATCTTTATAGTCACTAAGAAAAGGCTGACCAATCATTTCTTTGGCAGCAGGAATAGTCATGGAATCAGGAATAGCATGACACTTAATGAGTATAGAATTTTTTTCGTTGAATGGAACAAAAACGCCTACTTTCTCTTTGTATGTAGCATCTTTACGAGATTTAAGATTACTTACAAGCGTTTCTTCCATAGCTTCTTTTCGCTTTTGGAAATCTAATTTACTCCAATCCAAGGCTGCTCCAGTGTAAAATTTTCCTTTGCGAGCTTCTGCAACACCAAGATGCACCATGTCAACAACAGCATCTCTCAAAGCCTCTTTACATATTTCAATTATTTCTTCCCCATTTTTAGCAGTTATACCTCCTCTAAAAAGATTTTGTTGCTCTATGTATTGTTTGAATCTAGCATTGCGATCATTTTCTTCAACTTTTTGATCGGATTTAATTTCAATCAGACGAACTTTTGCAGGTGCATGATTCAAAGCAGTTTGTAACTCAGCATGACATATACCTATATCACCATACTCTTTAGACCAACCACTATTGCCATTGTAGAGAATGATGACAATATTTGCTTTGCTTATTTGATTCATACAATGATCCCAAGAATCTTGCGATCCTTCTTCTGGAGGTGCATCTTCGTTAATCCATACTTCAAAAAGTTCTTTATCAAAAAGTTTTATACTTTCTAATTTTTCTTTTAGCTTTTTTCTGACATTTGAAAGTTTTTGTGTCTCGTCTTCAAACTCTATCTC
Source organism: Xenococcaceae cyanobacterium MO_167.B52 (assembly GCA_030065315.1). Taxonomy (GTDB): domain Bacteria; phylum Cyanobacteriota; class Cyanobacteriia; order Cyanobacteriales; family Xenococcaceae; genus JASJCP01. The sequence continues at coordinate 14,801 of JASJDB010000114.1, forward strand.
ATCATTACACCTACTAGAAATCATGACACTAATCTTTTTTGATCTAGACATAATCAATATAATCCAATCTTTTTCAGAAACTTTATGTAATTATTGTTCCCATAACAAACTCTAAGATTATATAGCGTTACGGATATACGTTAGGACATTTTTTGAAAGCTGCATCAACACACTCTCCTACTGTCTCAAATTCCTTAATTCTCTGTTTCATCCAGGTCTTGAGAACAGACCAC